>NZ_JBHXNP010000041.1:0-70809 GCF_042719495.1 Streptomyces sp. NPDC058525 | reverse complement strand
CAGCCATCTGGCACAACCGGGCCAACGGAACAGCCATCACCCGATCGCTGATCGCCTACGACCACTGACCAGGACTTCGGACTTACTCGTCTAGGAGATCCACCGCTCGCATGTTCGCAAGCGGCCGTCGGCCCGACTCCCAGCCCTGCACCGTGGCCAGGTCGACGCCGAGGGTCTCGGCCATCGCCGCCTGCGTACGGGGGATCGACTCCCGAGCCGTGCGCAGCACAAATCCCGTGATCGTGCCGGTGACTGGTCTTGCAGCCATCTGTGCGCTCCCCCGGTGCGGCCTCTGCCGTAACACGTACCCACAGTCAGTCCTACCGCACGCAGCGCGACCGTAGCTTCATCTCGCGGGATCGCGCGGACGCGAACCAGCGGCCGTGGTTGACGCCGCTGCCCTGGCAGCCAGCCCTATCGGTCAGCGAGCACTGATCGAGGGCAGTTACCCGCCCACCAAGGACGGTAGGAGTGGTCATGACCAACCGAATCATCCACAGCTGCGCCCGTGGCGTGCGTGGCATCGACATCCCGGACGGCCCGTGGCCCAGGCCGGAGGCCGTGCCCGAGCCCAGCCAAGATCTCCTCGACCGCGCGCTCGTCGGCTGGGAACGCTTCCTCCACGCCGCACACCAGGGGGCGGAGCCGTGGGATGACTGAGCGGTACGAGTACGTGGCCCATCGGCTGCTGCGCCGCCGTGTGCGCGATGTCGCGTCCGGGGTCGAGGGCGAGCTGATGGCCGTGATCAACGAGAACGTATCGGATTCCGCCCGCGAGCACTGGATGGAGTTGGCCTACATCCGGGGCGCTTGCGGCCGGGAATTTTCAACCGCCGTCGACAACATCGAGCCCGCGCGCTGACCGTCGCCGCCGTCGAGCCCTCTGACCCCCGCTCAGAACGAGGGCGGGCACCCTGCACCACCGCTACGAGTTGAGGAGAAGAAGCCCATGGGCAAGCACAGGTCACCGATCGGCGATGACGGGCACCAACCGAATCGGCCGGTCCCTCCGCCGCCACCCCCGCCCCCACCCCCACCGCCGCCCCCACCGAACAGGTAGGCAGAGAGGTAGAAACGATGGGGATCGAGAGTCTCCTGGCCGACATCACCGCCACACTGGGACGGCCGCCGGCCGAGCCCTGGCCGGCCATCGTGGCCGCCACTCCCCGCGCTGCGTTCCTGCCGGATCTCGTCTGGGTTCGCGACGACAACGGCGGGTACCAGCCGCTCGACCGGGCATCAGAGCCAGAGGCCTGGGCGGCTGTCGTCCACAGCGATGAGCCACTCGTCACCAGGTTCACGATCCTCGGAGACGCCCGGGTACCGCTGTCGTCTGCCTCCGCGCCAAGCACGGTGGTACGCCTGCTGGAAGCGGCACAGCTGACCTCGGGCAGCCGCGTGCTGGAGATCGGGACCGGCACGGGCTTCAACACGGCTCTGCTGTGCGCCCGCTGTGCCTCTGGCTCTGTGGTGTCGCTGGACAACGTGGCCGAGCTCTCGGTCCTCGCGCGCCGGTCCCTGCGCGCCATCGGCCACCGGCCCACCGTGGTCACGGCCGATGGCACGGAGGGCTGGCCCGACCTTGCGCCGTACAGCCACATCCTGGCCACGTGCTCCGTACGCTACGTGCCGATCCGCTGGCTGGAACAGACGGAGCCCGGCGGTCGCATCATCACCCCGTGGGACAGCGCTTGGGTCTGCTACGGGACACTCGCCCTCACCAAACAGGCCGACGGCAGTGCCGTCGGCCGGTTCGGAGCCCACGGCTCTTACATGCTGATCTCCACACAGCGCGTCGTGGCGGCCTTGGACGACGTACGCACCCTCGGACGGGCCGCCGACCTGAGCACCACCCGCCTGTCGCCGTGGGCCGTGGCCGGGGACGACCTCGACGCCCAGTTCCATCTCGGGCTGAGTGTGCGTGGCGTATGGCATTCCTGGGACACCTCCGGCGAGCACGCGCCCGTACGGCTGTGGATCGCCGGCACCGACGAGGACAGTTGGGCCTACGTCGACTGGGACGGCAACCAAGCCGAGACCTTCGCCACCGGGCAGTTCGGGCCGCGACGCCTGTGGGACGAGATCGCGGGCGCCCACGCCTGGTGGTCGGCGGCCGGCCGCCCGGATGCCGGGAGGTACGGCATGACGATCACATCCGACGGGCGCCATACGGCCTGGCTTGACGCCCCGACGACGACCGTGCCCCTTGTCGGCACCCCGGCCCCGACACCCCGGCCCCAGACGGGCCGCGGGCGCTGACGTCGAAGGTAGAGCGATCTGACGCGCCCCCGCTCCCGATGGGCTTCTGGACGCTGCCTGGTACGGGTAGAGCCGTGCCCGCGCCCCCACCGCTGACCAGGCTCGATGATGGGGCTCGGCTGGCCCGGGGAAACGGGGAGCCGGTCACTGATGACCTTCTTCGGCTCTCGTCCCCCGTGACCGTCCTTTTGGGGGTTTCCCGGCTGTCCTCGATTTTCCGGGTCGGGCCGGTCGGTCAAGGGTGGCCGAAGGCCATCGCGAAGCGACGCGACCGAAGGGAGCGCCCTTGAGGGACCGGCCCGACCCGGAAGACGATGGGACTGACGGGAAACCCCAGACCCTCCTCGATCCGGATTGAGGGGCTTCCGCCCCCCGAAGCCCCGCCGCGCAGCCGATGGGGCTGACGGGAATCCGCCGGCCCCGGCTCCGCTCGGCGGGACGGCCCGGGCAGGCCGCGCCGCCGAGGGGGCGGGTGGGCAACCACCGCTCGGGCCCGGCACGGAGAGGGGGGGCGAAAACAGGGATCCGCCGCGGCACCGCTCCCGCGGCTCCCCTCAGCCGTTGCCCGTCGGCAGGTGGTCCAGCCGGCGCAGGATGACGCCCTCGCGCAGCGCCCACGGGCAGATCTCGAGCTCCTCGACGCCGAAGAGGTCCATCGCGCCCTCGGCGACCAGCGCTCCCGCCAGCAGCTGGTTCGCGCGGCCCTCCGAGACGCCGGGCAGGGCCGCCCGCTGGGCCGTGGTCATCGCGGCCAGCCGCGGAACCCACTCCTCCAGCGACTTGCGGGTCAGGTCCCGCTGAATGTAGAGGCCGTCCGCCGAGCGGGCCGCGCCCGCGATGCGGGCCAGCTGCTTGAAGGTCTTCGAGGTGGCCACGACGTGGTCGGGGGTCCCGAAGCGGCTGAACTCCCCCACCGACCGCGCGATCTCGGCCCGTACGTGCCGGCGCAGGGCCCGGATGTCCGGGGCGTCCGGCGGGTCGCCCGGCAGCCAGCCGGCCGTGAGGCGGCCCGCGCCCAGCGGGAGGGAGACGGCCGCGTCCGGGTCCTCGTCGATGCCGTACGCGATCTCCAGCGAGCCGCCGCCGATGTCGAGGACCAGCAGCTTCCCGGCCGACCAGCCGAACCAGCGGCGCGCGGCCAGGAAGGTCAGCCGGGCCTCGTCGTCACCGCTCAGGACGGGCAGGTCGACACCGGTCTCGGCCCTGACCCGCGCCAGCACCTCGTCCGCGTTCGTGGCCTCGCGCACGGCGCTGGTCGCGAACGGCAGGACGTCCTCGCACCCCTTGTCCTCGGCGGCCTGCACCGCGTCGGCGATCACCGAGACGAGACGCTCGACGCCCTCGGGAGTGACGGCGCCGGCCTCGTCGAGGAGCTCCGCCAGCCGCATTTCCACCTTGTGCGAGTGCGCCGGCTGCGGGCGCGCGCCGGGGTGCGCGTCCACCACCAGCAGATGGACCGTGTTCGAACCCACATCAAGGACACCGAGTCTCATAGGGGGAAACGCTACTGCGGCGAACGCGTAGGGGTTGCGTAAGGGGCGCTTAGGCTTGGGTTTGTGCCAAATACGAAGAAGGCCAACAAGACCAAGTCCGGCAACAAGGCGGGAAACGCCGGAAAGGCCGGAACCGCCGGAAGCAAGGCCTCCAAGGCCTCCAAGGCCTCCAAGGCCAAGGGCGCCGCGGCGGCCTCCGACGAGAAGGGCCTCGACTTCCCCCGGGCCTGGGTGGAGTTCCCCGATCCCGCCGACGAGGAGCAGGTCTTCCGCTGTGACCTGACCTGGCTCACCTCCCGCTGGACGTGCATCTTCGGCAGCGGCTGCCAGGGCATCCAGGCGGGCCGGGCGGACGACGGCTGCTGCACGCTCGGCGCGCACTTCTCCGACGAGGACGACGAGAAGCGCGTCGCCCGGCACGTGGCCCGGCTGACCCCGGAGCTGTGGCAGTTCCACGACGTGGGCAGCGAGACCGGCTGGACGCAGGCCGACGAGGACGGGGAGAAGCAGACCCGCCGCTGGGACGGCGCGTGCATCTTCCTGAACCGGCCCGGGTTCCCGGCCGGGGCCGGCTGCTCGCTGCACATCCTGGCCGTGAAGGAGGGCCGGGAGCCGCTGGAGACCAAGCCCGACGTCTGCTGGCAGCTGCCGATCCGCCGTACGTACGACTGGATCGAACGGCCCGACGACACCCGTGTGCTCCAGGTGACGATCGGCGAGTACGACCGGCGCGGCTGGGGCCCGGGCGGGCACGACCTGCACTGGTGGTGCACGTCGGCGACCTCGGCGCACGGCGCCGGGGAGCCGGTGTACGTGTCGTACCGGCCCGAGCTGACCGAGCTGATGGGCAAGGAGGCGTACGAGGAGCTGGTGAAGCTGTGCGAGGCGCGGCTCGCCTCGCTGCTGCCGATGGCCCCGCACCCGGCCGACCCGGAGCTCCCGGCCTAGGTCAGCTCGACGAGGCCGACGGGTCGGGGTCGGGGGAAACCGTTCCTCCTGACGTCGGCGTGGCCGTCGGCGTCTCGGTGGGCGTGGGGGTCGGGGTCGGCGTGGGCGTCGGGGTGGGGTCGGGGCTCGGCGGCGGGGTCGGGGTGGGCGTCGGGGCCGGGGTCGAGGGCGGCTCCGGGGTCGGCGCCGGGCGGCCGCGGCCCTGGATGGAGACGACCGCACCGGCCGGATCCACCCCGACCCGGGCCGACCAGCCGCCCACGGGCTGGGCCTCGGTGTCGACGGTGATCCGCAGGGTGACCGATTCTCCGGGCGCCAGCGTGCCCGCGGTCCGGCTCGCGCGCAGCCAGGGCGCGTCGGACCAGAGCCGCCAGTCGACCGGGCCGCCGCCGGACGCAGTGAGGGTGAGCAGCGTGGTGGAGCCGTGGGAGGACGCGGCCACGGCGAGCCGGCCGGGGGCGCCGGGCCGGTCGGCCGCGGGCGGGGGCCCGGTGCTGATCACCTCGACGGAGACGTCGGGCTCGGCGCTGCCCGGGGCGAAGGCGGCGCCGCCGGTGGTGGACGAGGTGTTCCCGGCGTTCTCGTAGGCGGTCAGCGGGCGGCCGCTGACGTACGGCGGCAGCGGGAGGTCGGTCTCGCTCGCGGAGATGCGGGTGGCGGCGTCGCCCACGGGTTCGGCGGTGTCCGGCGCGCCGCGGTACGCCGCCCACAGCGCGATGACCGGCGCCGCGACGACGGTGGCGACCACGGTGGTGGTCACCGCCCGGGCCCGCATCCGGTCGCGGCGGGCCGCACGGTCCTTGGGGTCCATCGGGAAGCCGGTGCGGTCGAAGCGCGGGGCGGGCCGCCGCCCCCGGCCGCCGGTGCGCAGCATCGCCGCGTGGACGGCGGTGCGGGGCGCGGGGACCAGCGGGAGGGCGGCCGTGCCGATGCCGCCGGAGCCGGGCCAGGGCGCTCCGGCGCCCACGCGTTCGGCGACGCGGCGGCAGCGCGGACAGTCGTCGACGTGGCGTACGAGCTCGGCGCGCAGGGTGGTGGACAGCAGGACCTGCCCGTCGCCGGTGAGCCGGGAGACGCTGGGGCAGTTGCCGGTCTCCACGACGGCGAGGGCGGTACGGGTGCGCTCGACCTCGCAGGCTGCGCCCGACAGCAGCTCCCGGGCGGCGGCCGGGGGCGTGCCGAGGACGGCGGCCAGTTCGGTGACGCCGAGGCGGTGGCGGACGGCCAGCTCCAGGGCCTCGCGCTGCTCGGGCGTGGTCCCGGCGGCCTCCGGCCAGGCGAGCCGGGCCAGCTCGGTACGGCGGTACGCGCTCACGTCAAGCGTCCGGCGGGCCCCGCCGGACGGGTCGCCCTCCGTGCCCTCGCCCGGCGCACTGCCGGGATTCGTGCGCTCCGGCGCGCGCCGGGCGCAATGCGCTCCCTGCCGTGCGCGCCGCTGCTCCGCCAGCCGGTGCAGGCAGCCCCAGCGCGCCAGGGCGTAGAGCCAGGCCCGCCGGTCGCCTTCGTCGGGGCAGCGGCCCGGATGCCGCTCGGCCACGGCGAGCACGTCGCCCAGCACGTCGGTGGCGGTGTCGTGGTCGCACAGGACCGACAGGCAGTACGTGAACAGGCCGTCCAGGTAGGGCTCGTGCCGGAAGGGCGGCGGCTGCTCCCCCTCGAGGAGCGTGCGCCCGTGCGCCCGGTGTGCGCCGGAGCGTGACGAGGAGTGTGCCTGGCTGCTGCTGTTCACTCGGCGACCGTAGGCGGCGCGCCGGGGGACCTCCGGAAGCCTTCCCAGGATTTAGCCCTTACGGGTGAACAGATCGGTGAAGTACTGACGGTGCGGTTGCCGGCCGCGCGGTCGGCGCTGTCGGTGCCGGCGGCTACCGTGTGCGGCATGGCTGCCCGCACTGCTCGTTCATCCGCCAAGGACCGGCCGTCCTACCGCTGCACCGAGTGCGGCTGGACGACCGCGAAGTGGCTCGGGCGGTGTCCCGAATGCCAGGCGTGGGGGACCGTCGAGGAGATGGGCGCGCCCGCCGTGCGGACCACCGCCGCGGGCCGGGTGTCGACCGCGGCCGTGCCGATCGCGCAGGTCGACGGCCGGACGGCGACCGCGCGCAGCACCGGCGTGGACGAGCTGGACCGGGTCCTCGGCGGCGGGCTCGTGCCCGGCGCCGTGGTGCTGCTCGCCGGCGAGCCCGGCGTCGGCAAGTCGACGCTGCTGCTGGACGTCGCGGCCAAGGCCTCCAACGGCGACCACCGCACCCTGTACGTCACGGGCGAGGAGTCGGCGAGCCAGGTCCGGCTGCGAGCCGACCGCATCAACGCGCTGAGCGACCACCTGTACCTGGCGGCCGAGACCGACCTCTCGGCCGTACTGGGGCACCTGGACGCGGTGAAGCCCTCCCTCCTGATCCTCGACTCCGTCCAGACCGTCGCCTCCCCCGAGATCGACGGCGCGCCCGGCGGCATGGCACAGGTCCGCGAGGTCGCCGGGGCCCTGATCCGCGCCTCCAAGGAGCGCGGGATGTCCACCCTGCTCGTCGGCCACGTGACCAAGGACGGGGCGATCGCCGGACCCCGCCTCCTGGAGCACCTGGTCGACGTGGTGCTGAGCTTCGAGGGCGACCGGCACGCCCGGCTGCGGCTGGTGCGCGGCGTCAAGAACCGGTACGGGGCCACCGACGAGGTGGGCTGCTTCGAGCTGCACGACGAGGGGATCACCGGGCTCGCCGACCCGAGCGGGCTGTTCCTGACCCGGCGCGCCGAGGCGGTCCCCGGGACCTGCCTGACGGTGACTCTGGAGGGCAAGCGCCCGCTGGTCGCCGAGGTGCAGGCGCTGACCGTGGACTCGCAGATCCCCTCCCCCCGGCGCACCACGTCGGGCCTGGAGACCTCGCGCGTCTCGATGATGCTGGCGGTGCTGGAGCAGCGCGGCCGGATCACCGCGCTGGGCAAGCGCGACATCTACAGCGCCACCGTGGGCGGGGTGAAGCTGACCGAGCCCGCCGCCGACCTGGCGATCGCCCTGGCCCTGGCCTCGGCCGCCAGCGACGTCCCGCTCCCGAAGAACCTCGTGGCCATCGGGGAGGTCGGCCTGGCCGGCGAGGTGCGCCGGGTGACCGGAGTGCAGCGGCGCCTCGCCGAGGCGCACCGGCTCGGGTTCACGCACGCCCTGGTCCCGTCGGATCCGGGCAAGGTCCCGGCCGGGATGAAGGTGACCGAGGTCGCCGACATGGGCGACGCGCTACGGGTCCTGCCGCGCGGCCGCTCCCGTACGCCGGCCAAGGAGCGGGACGGCTCCTAGAGAGCCCGTCCGGGCGGGCCCTGGCTGGTCAGAGGGCCCGTACGGGTCCCCGCGGGGACCTCCTGGCCAAGCCACGGCCGGGCCGCAGCGCACGCCGGTAGACTTCGGGATGGTCCGCCCGGCCGTACGCAGGCGGCGCAACCCGCGACCCGAGGAGTGCAGTGGCAGCCAAGGACGGGGCAGCAGCATCCGGAAAGTCGGGCGCGAGCTCCAAGCAGGAGGCCATGATGCGCGCCTCGCTGAGCGCGGTCGCACCTGGTCAGCCGCTGCGTGACGGCCTGGAACGGATCGTGCGCGGCAACACCGGCGGGCTCATCGTCCTCGGCATGGACAAGACGGTCGAAGCGATGTGCACGGGCGGCTTCGTGCTGGACGTGGAGTTCACGGCGACCCGGCTGCGCGAGCTGTGCAAGCTCGACGGCGCGCTCATCCTCGACAAGGACATCACCAAGATCCTGCGGGCCGGCGTGCAGCTGGTGCCGGACGCGTCGATCCACACGGAGGAGACGGGCACCCGGCACCGGACCGCAGACCGCGTCTCCAAGCAGTGCGGCTTCCCCGTCGTCTCGGTGTCGCAGTCGATGCGGCTCATCGCGCTGTACGTGGACGGGGAGCGGCGGGTCCTGGAGGAGTCCGGGGCGATCCTGTCGCGGGCGAACCAGGCGCTGGCCACGCTGGAGCGGTACAAGCTGCGGCTCGACGAGGTCGCGGGCACGCTGTCGGCACTGGAGATCGAGGACCTGGTCACGGTCCGTGACGTGACCGCGGTCGCGCAGCGGCTGGAAATGGTCCGCCGGATCGCGACCGAGATCGCCGAGTACGTCGTCGAACTGGGTACGGACGGGCGGCTGCTGTCGCTTCAGCTGGACGAGCTGACGGTCGGGATCGAGCAGGAGCGGGAGCTGGTGATCCGCGACTACGTGCCGGAGCCGACGGCGAAGCGTTCCCGCACGGTGGAGGAGGCGCTGCCGGCCCTGGACGCGCTGACGCACCCGGAGCTGCTGGAGCTGGGGATCGTGGCGAAGGCGCTGGGCTACACCGGCTCGCCGGAGACCCTGGACTCGGCGGTCTCGCCGCGCGGGTACCGGCTGCTGGCGAAGGTGCCCCGCCTGCCGGGAGCCATCATCGAACGGCTCGTGGAGCACTTCGGGGGCCTGCAGAAGCTGCTCGCGGCGAGCGTGGACGACCTGCAGACGGTGGACGGAGTGGGCGAGGCCCGCGCGCGCAGCGTCCGCGAGGGCCTGTCCCGCCTGGCCGAGTCCTCGATCCTCGAGCGGTACGTCTAGGTCCGCGCACCAGGTCCGCACCAGGTCCGCGCGCCAGGTCCCGAGCACCAAGTCCCGAGCGGTACGTCCCGGGACGGCACACGCCTAGGACTTCTTGCCTCCGAGGACGACCTCGGCGGTCCAGGCTTCGCCCGGCTTGCCGCCGGTGCTGGTCAGCGTGCCCGTGTAGACGCCGTCCACGCTGAGCTTCTCGCTGGCCCCCGCCGACTGGAGGACGTCGCACACGTCGGCCACGGAGGTCACGGGCTCGCCCTTGACCATGTTGATGACGTCGCCGGCTCCCACGTTGGCCTTGGCGGCCGGGGACTGCGGACTGACGCTCAGGGCGATCACGCCGTCGATGCCCTGCTTCTGGAAGGCCTGGAAGGCCTTGCTGTCCGCGGGGCCGATCTCCTCGAAGGTGGCAGGGAGGCTCGGGTCCGACATGTCGAGCAGCCACCAGCCGGGGTCGTTCTTGTTGTCGCCCGCGGCCAGCGCGGCGAGCTTGGGTTCCGCGTGGTCGCTGCTGATCGCGTAGAACTGCCCCGACACGCCTTCCTCGGAGTAGCCGAGGGTGTTGATCCCGACGACGTCTCCCTTGGCGTTGAGCAGCGGCCCGCCCGAGCTGCCCGGGTTGACGGTCGCGGAGTGCTGGATCAGGGAGGGGTAGCGCGGGAGGGACGTGAGGGGGGTGGTGCCCACCTCGGGCGTCTGCACGGCGCCGGAGGTGAAGGCGACGTTCTGGGTGGCGTCGGTCTCCCCCAGCGAGGCCGGGTAGCCGAGTGCCATGACGGTGTCTGCCGTCCCCACGTCACTGCTCTTGCCGAACTTCAGCTCTTTCAGGTCCTCCCGGGGGGAGGAGAACTTGAGTACCGCGAGGTCCTCGCAGGGGTCGATGCCGAGCACGCGCACGGGGACCGGCGGCCCGTCGCCGATGACCGCCTTCAGGGCGACCTCTCCCTGGATGACGTGCGCGTTGGTGACGATGAGGCCCTCGTCCGCGTCGTAGACGAAGCCGGTGCCGGCGCCGTACTTCCCGATCACGTGCACCGTGGCCGGAGCGGCCTTCTCGTAGACCTGTTTGGGCGAAGGATCGTCCGCCCATGCCGTCGCGGGGCTCCAGGCGGTGATGACCGCGGCCAGGACGCCGACAGCCACACCCGTGACTCTCGCACTCATAAGGTCCCCTTCGACTGGGGCGGCCAGGCCCCGCCCCCTGGGGCCACTGCCGGCCGGGAACGATCGCTGTGATTTCAGCGTAGTCCCGCGGAGCCGAGCTGTCCTGGAGGGGAGGTCCGGCCCCCGGCGGAGCGGACGGCCGGTCCTTTCCCCGTCCTGTTTCAGGACGAATCTCAGTCCTGTTTCAGGACGAATCTCAGTCCTGTTTCAGGACGAACGAGGTCCGGGCCACCGGCATGCCGGGCGACTTGACCTCGACCACGTACGTGTCCGGGCCCGCGGCCCCCGCCGGAGGTGCCTGGCACTGGTCGGCGGCGCTGAACTTGCGGTCCCATTCGAGCGACTGCTTCGTCTCCCCCTGGGCGGGGAGGCGGTAGAACGCGCTGCCGGGCCCCGTCGGGCAGTCCGCCGAGGACCACACGGCCTTGCCGCTGGTCGCCTGAAGGATGGTCAGGACGGCCTGCTTCGGGCCGAGATCGACCTTGCAGGTGGTGCCGGCAATATTGCGGGCGACGAGTTCGAGGCGGGGCTTCTCGTTCGCCTCGTACTCGTTCTTCACGCTCTTGACCTCCCACTGCAGCGCCGTCGGCGCGCACGTGGGCAGGGCGGGGTCCGCCGGGACCGGGGCCCCGCCGCCGCCCGTGCCGGAGCCCGCGCCGGTCGCGCCGCCGGTGCCCGTACCGCTGCCCGGTTCGCCGTTCTTGCCCGTGCCGGCGGAGCCTCCGCCCTCGGATCCGGTGCCGCTGCCGCCCGACTCCGGCCGTCCGCCCGGGGCCTGACTGATCGCCGGCCCGGTGCCCGCCGGGCCGGGGGTGATCGAGGTGATGGGATCGGGGTGGTCCTGGCCCTTGCCGTTCGTACTCGACTTCCCCCCGCCGGAACTGACGGTCCATACGGCGAGGAGCGCGAGGAGCGCGACGACGGACGCCAGCACAGCCCTCCGTCGCCAGTAGATGGAGGAGGGGAGCGGCCCGACCGGATTGCGCAGAGATCCCACGGACGGAACTTTACGAGAGTCCGCGGCCCGATCGGCGCCCCCCATGCCGAGCCGCGGGTTTGTTCTGCGGATGATCATCCTGGAGGCGCATCCGGGGCACCGGGAATCGGCCAGGAGTCTGACGCCGGCACTCATCGCACTTAAGTACTGTCGGTGACCATGGACAGCACTGCCCTTTATCTTGAGATCACCGACTTCGCCCACTCCACACCCGGCTGGGTGCGGTCGGCGTTCGAGATATGGACGGAGTACGGGCTGCTGCTCTTCGGAGTGCTCTTCCTGGCCGTCTGGTGGCGCTCGCGCGCACGGGCCGGCTCCCGTCCGGTCACGCTCGCCGTCCTGGCCCCCGCCGCCACCGCGGCCGCCTATGTCGCCTCGGAGCTGGTGAAGTCCACCGTGGACGAGGAGCGGCCCTGCCGCGCCGTCGCCGGGGCCGCGGCCTCGCTCGTTCCCTGCCCGCCGACCGGCGACTGGTCCTTCCCCAGCAATCACGCGGCCATCGCGGGCGCCGCCGCGGTCGCGCTGGCCATGGCCGTACGCCGCCTCGTGCTGCTGGCCGTCCCGCTCGCCCTGCTGATGGCCTTCTCCCGCGTCTTCGTCGGCGTGCACTACCCGCACGACGTGGCGATGGGCCTGCTGCTGGGCGGTTCGCTGGCCGCCCTGTTCGTGCTGGCGCTCACGGGCCCGGCCGCCCGGATCATCGCCGCCATGCGGGCGAGCGGGGTACCGGCAGTTGTCTGGTTCACCGGCCCGGGCCCCGCAAGGTAGGGACGAAACGTGCCAGGATGCCGTCTGCCATGACTGCATCCCCCATCACCTCCTCCGAATCCCCCGACTCCCCCGAGTCCCCGGCCGTCTCCCACGCACTGCACTCCCCCGTCATCGCGTGGTTCGACGAGCACGCCCGCGACCTGCCCTGGCGCCGCCCCGAGGCCGGCCCCTGGGGCGTCATGGTCAGCGAGTTCATGCTCCAGCAGACCCCCGTCAGCCGCGTCCTGCCGGTGTACGAGCAGTGGCTCGCCCGGTGGCCCCGCCCCGCCGACCTGGCCGCCGAGGCCCCGGGCGAGGCCGTACGGGCGTGGGGGCGCCTCGGCTACCCGCGCCGGGCGCTGCGGCTGCACGGCGCGGCCGTGGCGATAACGGAGCGGCACGGGGGCGACGTACCGCGGGAGCACGCGCAGCTGCTCGCGCTGCCCGGCATCGGCGAGTACACCGCGGCCGCCGTGGCCTCCTTCGCGTACGGGCAGCGGCACGCCGTGCTCGACACCAACGTCCGGCGGGTCTTCGCGCGCACCTCCACCGGGGTGGAGTACCCCCCGAACGCGACCACCGCCGCCGAGCGCCGCCTCGCCCGGGCCCTGCTCCCGGCGGACGAGGACACCGCGGCCCGCTGGGCCGCGGCCTCGATGGAGCTCGGCGCGCTCGTCTGCACCGCCAAGAACCCCGGCTGCGCCCGCTGCCCGGTGGCCGGGCTGTGCGCGTGGCGCCTCGCCGGGAAGCCGGCGCACGAGGGGCCGCCGCGGCGGGGGCAGACGTACGCCGGGACCGACCGGCAGGTGCGGGGCCGGCTGCTCGCGGTGCTCCGGGAGGCGGTGGGAGCCGTTCCGCAGGCCGTGCTCGACACCGTCTGGGACGAGCCCGTGCAGCGCGCCCGGGCACTCGACGGGCTGGTCTCCGACGGGCTGGTGGAACCGCTCGAGGGCGGGATGTACCGGCTCCCGCAGAGCTGAGCCGAGCCGGCGCGGAGCCGTTTCGGAGCCGGTCCGCGGTCGGCCGCGGCTCGGCCCCGCAGTCGGCTCCGGGCCGGCTCCGGGCCGGCTCGCGGCCGAGTCGTATCCGACTCAACTATTCCGCTTCCAGCGCCGAAACCGCAGCTCACGGGCACTGTTACACAACCTATGGGTGTCCGTGCGTCCACCGAAGGCTGGCCCGCACAGGCCCGTGACAACCCCTCCGTAACTTCGGTTCCGCAAGGCAGCGGATGAGCGGTTGCACGGAACGGAGGCGGTCTGAGATGGCGCACGGCGAGGTACTCGAATTCGAGGAGTACGTACGCACCCGGCAGGACGCGCTGCTGCGCAGCGCCCGGCGCCTGGTCCCGGACCCCACCGACGCGCAGGACCTCCTGCAGACCGCGCTCGTCCGCACCTACGGCCGCTGGGACGGCATCGCCGACAAGTCCCTGGCCGACGCCTACCTCCGCCGCGTCATGATCAACACCCGTACCGAGTGGTGGCGCGCCCGCAAGCTCGAAGAGGTCCCCACCGAGCAGCTCCCCGACGCCTCCGTCGAGGACGGCTCCGACCAGCGCGCCGACCGGGCCCTGCTCATGGACATCCTCAAGGTGCTCGCGCCCAAGCAGCGCAGCGTGGTCGTGCTGCGACACTGGGAGCAGATGAGCACCGAGGAGACGGCCGCCGCGCTCGGCATGTCGGCGGGTACCGTGAAGAGCACGCTGCATCGCGCGCTGGCCCGCCTCCGGCAGGAGCTGGAGAGCCGGGACCTGGACATGCGCGCGCTGGAGCGCGGTGACCACACCATGCGGTACGAGGGGCGTGAGCGGTGCGCGGCCTGAATGGCCAAGGACTGACCGGCAGGAATTCGCTGGTCCTGGTGTCGGCGGGGACGATCGTCCTCGTCGGCACAGCCGTGTTCGCCGTCGGTTGCGCCACGGGCGGCACCGGCCTGCGCGACGGCGGCCCCGCACGGACGGACCCGGTGGCCAAGACCGCCCCCTCCGCATCCACCCCCGAGCCGACCGCGGCCGCCTCCGGCAAGCCGCTGAAGAAGGTCGACCCGGTGGCCCTGCTCAAGGCGGATCCCAAGGTCAGCGCCGAGGTGAAGCGGGACCTCAAGCCCTGCACGGGCAAGGAGTACCCCGTGGACGTGAGCTACGGGAAGGTCACCGGCAGCACCGTCGTCGACATCGTGGTCAACGTCCTGTCCTGCGCCGACGCGCTGGGGCGCGGTTCGTACGTGTACCGCGCGGACGGCGCGACGTACGAGAATGTCTTCTCGGACGAGCAGCCGCCCGTCTACGCGGAGATCGACCGGGGCGACCTGGTGGTCACCAAGCAGGTCTACGCGAAGAGCGACCCGCTCGCCTATCCGTCGGGCGAGGACGTGATCACGTACCGCTGGGACGGGGAGAAGTTCACCGAGCAGGACCGGGTGCACTCCGAGTACAGCAACGTGGTCGACAGCGGCAGCCAGCCCGCTCCGGCCGTGACCCAGAAGAACTGACCGCCGCCCGACCGAGTACCGAAGAACCGAAGAACCGAGGCGAGGCTCCCGCATGGCCGAGACCCATGTCCTGTTCGTGGAGGACGACGACGTCATCCGTGAGGCCACGACCCTGGCGCTGGAACGCGACGGGTTCGTGGTCACCGCCATGCCCGACGGCCTGTCCGGACTGGAGTCCTTCCGGGCGAACCGGCCCGACATCGCCCTCCTCGACGTGATGGTCCCCGGCATGGACGGCGTGAGCCTGTGCCGCCGCATCCGCGACGAGTCCACCGTCCCGGTGATCATGCTGTCGGCGCGCGCCGACTCCATCGACGTGGTGCTGGGCCTGGAGGCGGGGGCCGACGACTACGTCACCAAGCCCTTCGACGGCTCGGTGCTCGTCGCCCGCATCCGCGCGGTGCTGCGCCGCTTCGGCCACGCCGGCGGACCGCAGAACGGCGGCCAGGGCTCCCACGACGAGGACCAGGACGCGGAGCGCGGGGTGCTCTCCTTCGGAGACCTGGAGGTCGACACCGAGGGCATGGAGGTGCGCAAGGCGGGCGCGGCCGTGGCACTGACCCCGACCGAGATGCGGCTGCTGCTGGAGTTCTCCTCCGCACCGGGCACCGTACTGTCGCGCGACCGGCTGCTGGAACGGGTCTGGGACTACGACTGGGGCGGTGACACCCGGGTCGTGGACGTCCACGTCCAGCGGCTGCGCACCAAGATCGGACAGGACCGGATCGAGACGGTCCGGGGCTTCGGATACAAGCTCAAGGCATGAGACGGTTCACCCTCCGCACGGGGATCCGCTGGAAGATCACCATCGCCGTCGCCGCCGTGGGCGCCCTCACGGCCGTCGCGCTGAGCCTGGTGGTGCACAGCGCTGCCCGGGTGTCGATGCTGGAGAGCGCCCGCGACGTACAGCTGGACCGCGTGCAGTTCATCTCCCGCAACGCCGAGGCCGGGCGCAAGCCCCCCATGGGCGCCAAGCTCAACGACCCGGACCTGCCCGCCCCGCTGCGGGAGAAGGCGCGCTCCGGGCGGCGCGGCACCTACGTACAGGAGTCCGCGACGGGGGCGGCTCCCGAGGTGTGGGCGGCGGTGCCGCTCGAGAACGGGCAGGTGCTGTCGCTGCACACGCAGTTCCGGGAGAGCGCCAACATGGTGCGCGACCTGGACCAGGCGCTGGTCGTCGGCTCCCTGGCCGTGGTGGTCGGCGGCTCGGCGCTGGGCGTCCTCATCGGCGGCCAGATCTCCCGCCGGCTGCGCAAGGCCGCGGCGGCCGCGCAGCGGGTGGCGCACGGGGATCCCGAGGTACGGGTGCGGGACGCGGTCGGGGGCGTCGTACGGGACGAGACGGACGACCTCGCGCGGGCCGTGGACGCCATGGCCGACGCCCTCCAGCAGCGGCTGGAGGCCGAGCGGCGGGTGACCGCGGACATCGCGCACGAACTGCGGACCCCGGTGACGGGCCTGCTCACCGCGGCCGAACTGCTGCCTCCGGGCCGCCCGACCGAGCTCGTACGGGACCGTGCGCAGGCGATGCGCGCGCTGGTCGAGGACGTGCTGGAGGTGGCCCGGCTGGACAGCGCGTCCGAGCGGGCGGAGCTGCAGGACGTGGCGCTGGGCGAGTTCGTGAGCCGGCGGGTGACGGCGCTGATGCCGGAGGCGTCGGTACGGGTCGTCGCGGACGAGATCGTCAGCACCGACCCGCGGCGCCTGGAGCGGATCCTGGGAAACCTGCTGGCCAACGCCGCGCGGTACGGGCGTCCGCCGGTCCAGGTCGACGTGGAGGGCCGGGTCGTGCGGATCCGCGACCACGGGCCGGGCTTCCCGGAGGCGCTGCTGCGCGAGGGGCCGAGCCGGTTCCGCACCGGGTCGACGGATCGCGCGGGCGTCGGGCACGGGCTGGGTCTGACCATCGCGGAGGGGCAGGCGCGGGTGCTGGGCGCCCGGCTGACCTTCCGCAACGTGGCCGCCCCGGGCGGCTTCGACCGCGAGGGCCGGGCGGCGGGCGCCGTGGCGGTGCTGTGGCTGCCGGAGCACGCGCCGACGGCCACGGGCAGCTTCCCGGTGGTCAAGCCCCGGCAGTAGTCCGGTGGCGTGGAGGACCGGATCGGCACCGGGCCGTACGGCCGGGTAGGTCCGTGACTTAGCATCCGTGGAATGAGCGACGGCACGAATCCCCAGAGCAACCCGCAGCCCGAGCCCGCCCCGGGGAGCGGTGGCTACGGGTTCCCGCCGGGGCCCCCCGCCCAGGGCGGGTACGGCTTCCCGCCCGGGCCACCGCCCGCCCAGAGCGGCTACGGCTTCCCGCCCGGCCCGCCCGCGCAGGAGGGCGGCGGCTACGGCTACCCGCAGGCGGGCCCGCCGAACCCGTACCAGCCCGACGCGCACCAGCCGGACCCGTACCGGCAGGACGCCGGGGCGCAGCAGGCGCCGTGGTCGCCGGGACAGCCGGGCATACCGGGGCAGGGGCCGGGGCCGGGCGGTGACCAGCCGGACTGGGAGGCCATGGCCGACCGCTCCGCGGCAGAGCGGCGCAAGAAGCGGCTGTGGATGCTGGGCGGCGGCGTGACCGTACTGGCGCTGCTGGCCGGCGGCGGAACGTTCTTCCTGCTGGGCGGCGAGGAGGACCCGGAGGTCCCGACGGACGACCCCGCGGTCTCGGCGTCCGCCTCCCCGGGCGGCCCCTCGGGCTCGGCGGCACCGTACTCCCCCACCGTCGAGGGCGACGCGACGCTGCTGCGCGACAGCAACGGCAAGATCGGGATCCGGCTGGGCTCCGGCACGCAGATCGCCCCGGTGGGCAAGCGGTTCCAGATCGTCTCGAAGGGGACGTCGAAGTCCTACGCGCAGGCCTCCGAGGCGGCCGTGGACGTGACGAAGAGCTTCTCCGTCACGGCCCGCCTCTACAACTCGGCCGCCAAGGGCTCGCGGATCGCCGTGAGCCAGGGCGACGGCGAGTCGTTCTCGTTCGAGCTGGGCATCGACCAGGTGAACGGCAAGCAGGCCTGGATCTTCCGGGTGCAGACCGGGGACAAGGGCGCCGCGGCGACCACCCAGACCGTCGTCGCCGAGGGCCTCAACATGGTCAAGACGCCGACCACGGTGATCGGCGCCTACGACGCGGAGAAGAAGACGATCGCCCTCTACGTGGACGGCAAGAAGGCCGGCGAGGCCGCTGTGCCGGGCATCTGGCAGGCCCCCGGCCCGCTCCAGCTGGGCCGCTCGCGCCACCACGGGATCTGGTCCAGCGCGTGGCAGGGGGGCATGCACAACATCCGGATCTACGAGACGGCGTTCTCGCCCGAGCTGGCGGCCGCCTACAAGGAGGGCAAGATGCCCGCGGCGACGAAGCCCTCGCACTCCTGGCTGCTCTCTTAGGACCGGCCCTGGGCCGGTCCGGGACCCCGTCGGGTCAGATGGTGACGCCGACGGTGCGCAGGAAGGACACCGGGTTGACGGCCGAGCCGTAGTTCGGGGTGGTGCGGATCTCGAAGTGGAGGTGCGGGCCGCTGGAGTTGCCGGTGTTGCCGGACAGCGCGATCTGCTGGTCCACGGCGACCTTCTGGCCGATCTTGACCTGGATCTTCGAGAGGTGCGCGTACTGCGAGTACGTGTTGTTCGCGTGCTTGATCACGATGGCGTTGCCGTACGCGGGGCCGTCGCCGCCGCCGTTGGGGCCCGCCTTGACGACGGTGCCGGCGGCCACGGCGTCGACCGGGGTGCCGACCGGGACGGCGAAGTCCTGGCCGGAGTGCTTGCTGGACCACATGCTGCCGCCCTTGCCGAAGGTCGCGGACAGCGTGTACTTCTCGACCGGCTTGTCCCACAGGCCGCTCTTCGCGGCGGTGGCGGTCTTCGCCATCTCCGCGGTCTTCGCGGCGCCGGCGGCCTGGGCCGCGGCCTGCTCGGCGACCAGCTCGGCGGTCCCGGTGAGGGCGGTCTGCGTCGTGTCGGCGAAGGCGGCGGTCGTCCCGGCCCCAAGGGCCAGCGCCGCACCGAGAGCGGTTGCGCCGACGGCGATACGGGTACGGGTGGTGATGACGCGCTTCGCGGACATGAAGGAGACCTCCGGGGCCGGGGACAGGACGTGGTTCACGCCCGCCACGGGCATGAAGTGACCCGGCACGATCTGGCGTGTGCCGGGTGGGCTCATCCTTGGTAACCCGGGCCCCCGTACTTCCCCAAACCTCCCCATTACTACGCGAACTCGTAGACCTGGTGCGTGTGACGAACTCGTTTGACCAGGTCACCACTGGGTCACTGGTGGACAAATCGGGTGACTGGATCTACGAAACCTTCTAGTAGGTCCGATTTGCCCTGTGCGGCTTGTCACCGGCTCAGGACCTCCGCCCGGGCCCGTGCGGGTCCTTCGGCGGGCAACCGAAAGGGGCGGCCCTGGAACCTCTCGGTTCCGGGGCCGCCCCTTTTGTCCCGCTGTCGCTACCGCGCTTCGGCGGTCACGCGCCCTTCGACAGGTCCGGGCCGGAGCCCGTGGCCTCGATCGGGGGGAGGTCGGGCAGAGCCGACTTCTCCTCGCCGCGGAAGGTGAACTTGGCGTCCTCGCCCTCACCCTCCTTGCCGACGACCACGATGTGACCGGGACGCAGCTCGCCGAAGAGGATCTTCTCCGACAGGATGTCCTCGATCTCGCGCTGGATGGTCCGGCGCAGCGGCCGGGCACCCATGATCGGGTCGTAGCCGCGCTTGGCGAGCAGGAGCTTCGCGTCGCCGCTCAGCTCGATGCCCATGTCGCGGTCCTTCAGGCGCTCGTCCACCTTCGCGATCATCAGGTCGACGATCTGGACGATGTCTTCCTCGGTGAGCTGGTGGAAGACGACCGTGTCGTCGACGCGGTTGAGGAACTCGGGCCGGAAGTGCTGCTTGAGCTCTTCGTTGACCTTCGCCTTCATCCGCTCGTAGCCGGTCTTGGTGTCGCCCTGGGCCGCGAAGCCCAGGTTGAAGCCCTTCGAGATGTCCCGGGTACCCAGGTTGGTCGTCATGATGATGACCGTGTTCTTGAAGTCCACGACCCGGCCCTGGGAGTCGGTCAGACGACCGTCCTCCAGGATCTGGAGAAGGGAATTGAAGATATCCGGGTGGGCCTTCTCGACCTCGTCGAAGAGGACGACGGAGAACGGCTTGCGGCGCACCTTCTCGGTGAGCTGGCCGCCCTCTTCGTAGCCCACGTAGCCGGGGGGCGAACCGAAGAGACGGGAAACCGTGTGCTTCTCGCTGAACTCCGACATGTCGAGGGAGATCAGCGCGTCCTCGTCGCCGAAGAGGAATTCGGCGAGCGTCTTCGAGAGCTCGGTCTTACCGACACCGGACGGGCCGGCGAAGATGAACGAGCCACCCGGGCGCTTCGGGTCCTTCAGACCCGCACGGGTACGGCGGATCGCCTGCGAGAGCGCCTTGATGGCGTCCTTCTGGCCGATGACCCGGCGGTGGAGCTCGTCCTCCATGCGGAGCAGTCGCGAGGACTCCTCCTCGGTGAGCTTGAAGACGGGAATGCCGGTCGCGGTCGCGAGGACCTCGGCGATGAGCTCGCCGTCGACCTCGGCGACGACGTCCATGTCGCCGGCCTTCCATTCCTTCTCGCGCTTGGTCTTCGCCGCCAGCAGCTGCTTCTCCTTGTCACGGAGAGACGCCGCCTTCTCGAAGTCCTGGGAGTCGATGGCCGACTCCTTGTCGCGGCGCACGCCCGCGATCTTCTCGTCGAACTCGCGGAGGTCCGGCGGCGCGGTCATCCGGCGGATGCGCATCCTGGAGCCGGCCTCGTCGATCAGGTCGATCGCCTTGTCCGGGAGGAAGCGGTCCGAGATGTACCGGTCCGCCAGCGTCGCCGCCTGGACGAGGGCCTCGTCCGTGATGGAGACGCGGTGGTGGGCCTCGTAGCGGTCGCGCAGGCCCTTGAGGATCTCGATCGTGTGGGGGAGGGAAGGCTCCGCCACCTGGATCGGCTGGAAGCGGCGCTCGAGGGCCGCGTCCTTCTCGAGGTGCTTGCGGTACTCGTCGAGCGTCGTGGCACCGATGGTCTGGAGCTCACCACGGGCCAGCATGGGCTTGAGGATGCTCGCGGCGTCGATCGCGCCCTCGGCGGCGCCCGCACCCACGAGGGTGTGGAGCTCGTCGATGAACAGGATGATGTCGCCGCGGGTGCGGATCTCCTTGAGCACCTTCTTCAGGCGCTCCTCGAAGTCACCGCGGTAGCGGGAACCGGCGACCAGGGCGCCGAGGTCAAGCGTGTAGAGGTGCTTGTCCTTGAGGGTCTCGGGGACCTCGCCCTTGACGATCGCCTGCGCCAGGCCCTCGACGACGGCGGTCTTGCCGACGCCGGGCTCGCCGATGAGGACCGGGTTGTTCTTCGTACGGCGGGACAGCACCTGCATGACCCGCTCGATCTCCTTCTCGCGCCCGATGACCGGGTCGAGCTTGGATTCGCGGGCCGCCTGGGTGAGGTTGCGGCCGAACTGGTCCAGGACGAGCGAGGTCGAGGGCGTGCCCTCGGCCGGGCCGCCGGCCGTGGCCGACTCCTTGCCCCCGCCGGTGTAGCCGGAGAGCAGCTGGATGACCTGCTGCCGGACTCGGTTGAGATCGGCGCCCAGCTTCACGAGGACCTGGGCGGCGACGCCCTCGCCCTCGCGGATCAGGCCGAGCAGGATGTGCTCGGTGCCGATGTAGTTGTGGCCGAGCTGGAGGGCCTCTCGGAGCGAAAGCTCCAGGACCTTCTTCGCCCGCGGGGTGAAGGGGATGTGGCCGGACGGGGCCTGCTGCCCCTGACCGATGATCTCCTCAACCTGCTGGCGAACAGCCTCGAGCGAAATCCCGAGGCTCTCCAGGGCCTTAGCGGCGACACCCTCACCCTCGTGGATCAAGCCCAGGAGGATGTGCTCGGTGCCGATGTAGTTGTGGTTGAGCATCCGGGCTTCTTCCTGAGCCAGGACGACAACCCGCCGCGCGCGGTCGGTGAACCTCTCGAACATCGTTTATCGCTCCTCAGAGCGGTCGGGCAGTTCGGGGTCGGTCCCCGCCCTGTCCTTCCGCATGCTAGTCCCGCGGGGCGGGACAGCTCATTCCAACTGCCGACATCCCTCCGCGGCTCACCCCCGCATCAGCGGGGAAAACCGGCTTGCAGAGCCGACAACTGCTCCAACCCGATGGTGCGAGACGATGTTCCCGCAGGCCAGGCAGATACCCGTCATGCGTGTACGCCGATGGCGAACGGAAGCCCGTCAAATCAGCGTGTCGCCCCGATCCACTAGGAATGTCTTACCCGTAAGGACTGACACTCCATGCCGGTGGCACCGGTTCCCTCCGCTAAGGGCGAACAAGGTTCCGTCCCGAATGTGGGACTCCACCCCGCGGATGTTTACGTTCCGCATTGAACCGCGTGCGGTGCGTCATCCCCGCGCTCCCGCCGGGACGCGCCCCGGCCGTAACCAGGAGCCTCCGCGGAAGTTGCTCAGGGCATGGCCTCCAGCACCGTCGCAGCCCCCGCCGTCCCGCTGCCCCGCGTACCGGCCGGGGAGGCCGCGTACGCCGGGAGCGCCGCCCACGCCTCCTGGTACGAGCGCGTGCTCGGCTGGCCCGTCACGGGCGGCCCGCCGGTCCAGCTGGTCACCGGGGTCCGGTTCGACGTCCTGGAGCTGCCGTCCGATGCGGGGACGGCGCTCCTGCGCAGGCCGGTCGACACGGGCCCGGTCGCCCTCATGGGGCGCAGGATGCGGCTCCTGGTGGCCCCGGGGAGCGCGGAGGAGCTCGACGGGCTGCTCGACTGGCTGGAGTGGGGCGGGGTCGCCCTGGATCTGACCGCCCTGGGTGCGGGAGGCCGGATCACCGCCCCGGCTCCGCCGGGACCGCCCCCCGGCCCTCGGGAGGCCGCCGTGTGGCTGCGGCCCCCCGAGCAGGGGTGCGAGGCACTGCTGCCGGCCCTGCCGGGTCTCCCCGGGCCGGGCTCCGGGCCCGCCCGCGGGCCCGATCTCGTACGCCTCGTGGCGGCGGCGGCGACGGAATGCCACCGCGCGCGCCTGCGGCGCCGTGCGACGCGGTGCGGTCAGCCCTTGGCCTTCTCGTAGGCCTCGCGGATCTCGGCCGGGACGCGACCGCGGTCGTTCACGTTGTAACCGTTGTCCTTCGCCCACGCGCGGATCTCGGCGGTGTCCGGGTTACCGGTCGTCGCCGAGGCACGGCCCTTGGCGCGGGCCGCGGTCGCGCGCCCGCCGGTGCGGCGGCCGCCCTTGGTGTACGGGTCGAGCAGACCGCGGAGCTTTTCAGCGTTGGCGGTGGTGAGGTCGATCTCGTAGGTCTTGCCATCCAGAGCGAACGTCACCGTCTCGTCCGCCTCGCCGCCGTCGAGGTCGTCGACAAGAAGGACCTGAACCTTCTGTGCCACCGGGATTTCCTTTCATCGAAAAGCAGTACGCGGAAAGGAAACCGCTTTTGCCTGGAAAACACAAACCCCCGGGGAGAGGTTCAGGACGGCAACGGGGCGGGAAACGTGCGCGATTCGGACATAGGCCACAGGTGCGTGGAGCACCGGAAAAGCCGGGGCCATCGATCAGAGGTGCAGAAGCATCCGACTGTTGCCCAAGGTGTTCGGCTTCACTCGTTCGAGACCGAGGAACTCGGCGACACCCTCGTCATAGGAACGCAGGAGCTCCATGTAGACATCGGTCTCGACCGGGGTCTCCCCGATCTCGACGAAGCCGTGCTTCGCGAAGAAGTCCACTTCGAAGGTGAGACAGAAAACGCGGCTCACGCCGAGCTCGCGGGCCGTGCTCAACAACTGCTCCAGCACCAGATGACCGACGCCGGCTCCCTTGAGGTCGCGGTCGACGGCGAGAGTGCGTACTTCGGCGAGGTCTTCCCACATCACGTGGAGAGCTCCGCAGCCGACGACCTGGCCGCCGGACTCGCGTTCCGCCACCCAGAACTCCTGGATGTCCTCGTAAAGGACGACCGGTGCTTTGTCGAGCAGGATCCGCTGCTGCACGTACTGGTCGAGCAGGCGGCGCAGCGCGGGAACGTCACCGGTGCGGGCACGGCGGATCGTCACTGTTTCTGGATGTGCGGCGGAAAACTCTCCCATGGCCCGGACGTTATCGCCCCGGCCCCTCCGCACGCTCGCCGGACTCCCCTTCGGCCGGGGCCGACTCGGCCGGTGCGGCCGCTTCCGGCGCCTGCGCCGCGGCGGCGGCATCTGCGGCTTCGGGCGCCCCGGCCGCATCGGCCGCCTCGTCGTCGTGCTGGACGATCCGTACGGCGTCCCGGAGGGCTTCCCGCTGTTCCGCGGACATCATGCCGAAGAAGGCGACGAGGGCGGCCGCGGGGTTGTCACTGGTCGACCACGCTTCGTTCATCAGTGCGGCCGAGTATGCGGCGCGGGTGGAGACCGCCGTATATCGATAGGCGCGGCCTTCCGCTTCCCGGCGGACCCAGCCCTTCTGATGAAGATTGTCCATAACGGTCATGACCGTGGTGTACGCGATGGACCGTTCCTGCTGGAGGTCTTCCAGCACTTCCCGAACGGTGACCGGGCGGTTCCACTGCCACACCCGCGTCATGACGGCGTCTTCGAGTTCTCCCAAGGGGCGAGGCACAACAGCACGATAGTGCGGCTTGTGGTTAATTGCCCGACTATTCGCTCGGCAACGCGCGACAAAATCCGGGGCCCCGACGGGACCCCGGACGGAGCCGGTTACTTGCGCGGCTGGCGGGCGGCCTCGGCCCGGGCGATCACGGCGTCGACCGCTTCGTCCTCCTTGGCCTTGTTGGCGCCGCCCTGGGTCTTCACGATCGTCACGACGAGAGCGATGAAGAGCGCGGCCATCACGAAGGGGGGCACGAGCGCGGAAACGTAGTCCATGCCCCTCAGCGTAACTATCCGACCGCCCGGCCCTCCGCCGGGGGCGGGGTCGGCTTGCGGCGTGGCGGGAAGACCTCGCCGGGCGTCGGGATCGGCCGCGGCGGCTGGTCGGGCCGCGGCGGTTGCTCGGGCTGGGGCTTCGGGCCCGGCGCCGGCTCCTCCCGACCGCCGGCCAGGGCCAGCAGCCGGGTCCGCGGCGCGGGCGCGGTCGACAGCCGGCGGCGTACGGAGCGCTCCAGGGCGGCCTGGGCCCGGACCAGCAGCGCCGCGGCGACCGGGTTGGCCCGCAGGGCGCGCAGGGCCGCCAGATCGTCCGGCGCGGGCTCGTAGCCGGCGGCCAGGGCGTCCTGGAGCAGCTCCAGGTACCCGGAGAGGCTGCCGGGCAGGGCGCCCCGGTAGCGGGCCAGATCCTCCAGGAGGAAGGCTCTGAGCCGGCCCGCCTCCTGCACCACGTCGTCCACCGACTGCGCGAGGCGCAGGCAGTCCTGGACCTCCGAGGCCTTGAGGGGGGCCGAGGAGGACTGAAGGGCGTGGGCGAGCGAGCGCCTGAGCACGTGCAGCTCTGCGGCACTGAACGCCATGCCGCCGCGGGATCCGTAGGGCGTGGGCATGGGCCGAAGATACGCGCTAATCGGACAAAATCCCCTTTGGCGCGGCCGGTCGCTCAGCCGGACTCTTTCACCGCGGCAAGGAAATCGGCCCAGGCCGCCTGGGTCGTGGCGAGCACGAGGTGCGCGGGATCGGCGCGGTCGGCGACGCGCACGAGGGTGCCTGGGGCGGCGGATACATAGACGCAGGCGTCTTCCGCCTCGCCGCAGAACGAGGACTTCTGCCACTGGGGCCGAGCGGTCATGGTGTCTCCTCGCGGGTGTTTCCAGTGAGGGGACGGTATCTCCGTGTCCGCTCCCTGCCGGTGTCTTTAACGCAATTCGGCGATTCGCCGGTTCCCGCCGGGGGCCGTGTGCCACCGCGCGGGGACGTGGGGACGGCAGGGGCACGGACCTCGGCGGCGGCGCCCGGCCGGGGCTACAGGCGGGCGGCGAAGGCCGCCACGGCCTCGGCCACCTCCGCCCCGGTCCAGCTCAGCCCCGGCTCCGTGACCTCGACCTCGGTCACCGCGAGGCCGGGGACGGGCGCCGGCCACCAGCGGCGGAACAGCACCCGGCCCGTCTCCTCCGCGACGCGGACCGACACCTCCGTCAGGTGCTCCGGGTCGTACGGGAGCCAGACCTGGAACTGGTGGGTGTGCGGCGGCTCCGGATGGACCCGGGACCACGCGATCCCCGCCTCCGCGAAGGCCGGCCCCAGCGCCGCCGCGACCATCCGCGCCTGCGCCACGTACGAGGGCAGCCGCGGCAGCTCCCGCTCCAGCCCGGCCAGCGCGGCCAAGGCCTGCGGGAACTGCCGGAAGATCTGGCCGCCGTACCGGTGGCGCCAGACCCTGGTCTCCTCCACGAAGGCCCGCGGCCCGGCCAGCGCCGCCCCGCTCAGGCCGCCGAGCGACTTGTAGAACGAGACGTACACCGAGTCGGCGAGCCCCGCGATCTCCGCCAGCGGCCGCCCGAAGTGCACCGTGGACTCCCACAGCCGCGCCCCGTCGAAGTGGACCACCGCCTCCCGCTCCCGGGCCGCGTCGGCCAGCTCCTCCAGCTCCTCCCAGCTGGGCAGGAGGAAGCCCGCGTCCCGCAGCGGCAGCTCCAGCATCAGCGTGCCGAAGGGCTCCGCGAGCCCCGCGACCTCCTGCGCCGACGGCTGGCGCGCCTCCGTCGTCGGGTGCGCCACCCGCAGCCCCGAGACGGCCGAGAGCGCCCCGCCCTCCCACCGCTCGGGATGGCTCATCGGGTGCAGGGCCACCACCGGGTTCCCGGTCCGCCCCGCCCAGCAGCGCAGCGCGACCTGCTGGGCCATGGTCCCGCTCGGGAAGAAGGCGGCGTCCTCGGTGCCCAGCAGGTCCGCGACCCGCCGCTCCAGGTCGGCGACCACGCCGTCCCCGTAGAGGTCGGCCGGCTGGTCCATGTCGTACGGGGCCGCCGCGAGCGGTTCCAGCAGCTCCGCCACCGTGGCGTCGCGCAGGGAACGGGAGAGCATCCGCCCGGCCCCCCGCCACGCCGCCGCCTGCCGCTTCTCCCGCTCGGTGTCCTCGGTGCCCTCGGTGTCCTCAGTGCCCTCGGTGTCCTCGCTCATGGCACACGATCATCGCCGACCGGCAAAGGGGCCAGGAGCTAGCATGGCGGCGTATCGTCCGGTACCCCCCGCGGACTGGAACGGAAGGCCCTCCCCGCGTGAATCCATCACAGCAGCCACGCCCTGCCCGGCTGGCGGTCGGTGTCGTCGGAGCCGGCCGGGTCGGCCCCGCGCTGGCCCGCGCGCTCCAGCAGGCCGGGCACCTGCCCGTCGCCATGTCCGGCGTCTCCGACGCCTCGGTGCGCCGCGCCGCGCGGATGCTGCCCGACGTCCCCCTCGTCCCGGCCGAGCAGGTGTTCGAGAAGGCCGACCTGGTCCTCCTCACCGTCCCCGACGACGCGCTGCCCTCCCTGGTCGAGGGGCTCGCCGAGACCGGTGCGATCCGGCCCGGACAGCTCCTCGTCCACACCTCCGGCCGGTACGGGACCGCCGTGCTCGACCCGGCGCGCCGCGCGGGCGCCCTGCCGCTCGCCCTGCACCCCGTGATGACCTTCACCGGCACCGAGGTCGACGTGCAGCGGCTGGCCGGCTGCTCCTTCGGCGTCACCGCCCCCGAGGAGCTGCGGCTCGCCGCCGAGGCCCTGGTCATCGAGATGGGCGGGGAACCCGAGTGGATCGCGGAGGAGAACCGTCCGCTCTACCACGCGGCCCTCGCCCTCGGCGCGAACCACCTGGTCACCCTGGTCGCCCAGGCCATGGAGCTGCTGGGCAAGGCCGGGGTCGAGCACCCCGACCGGATGCTCGGCCCGCTGCTCGGCGCGGCCCTCGACAACGCCCTGCGCTCCGGGGACGCCGCCCTGACCGGCCCGGTGGCCCGCGGTGACGCCGGTACGGTCGCCGCGCACGTCTCGGAGCTGCGCAAGCACGCGCCCGGCACGGTCTCCGGCTACCTGGCCATGGCCCGCACCACCGCCGACCGCGCCCTCGCCCACGGACTGCTCAAGCCCGAGCTCGCCGAAGACCTGCTCGGCGTGCTCGCCGACACGGAACCGGAAGGGGGCACCGCCCCGTGAGCCGGCTGCTGCTCGACACCGCCGCGGAGCTCCGCGAGCTCCCCCGCACCGGCCGCCGGGCCGTGGTGATGACCATGGGCGCCCTGCACGAGGGCCACGCCACCCTGATCCGCTCGGCCCGCGAGCTGGCCGGGCCGCAGGGCCAGGTCGTGGTCACCGTCTTCGTCAACCCCCTGCAGTTCGGGGCGGGCGAGGACCTGGACCGCTATCCGCGCACCCTCGACGCCGACCTCGCGATCGCCGAAGAGGCGGGCGCCGACGCGGTGTTCGCCCCGGCCGCCGACGAGGTCTACCCGGGCGGCGACCCGCAGGTGCGGATCAGCGCCGGCCCCATGGGCGAGCGCCTCGAAGGGGCCACCCGCCCGGGCCACTTCGACGGGATGCTGACCGTCGTCGCGAAGCTGCTCCACCTCACCCAGCCCGACCTGGCCCTCTTCGGCCAGAAGGACGCGCAGCAACTGGCCCTGATCCGGCGGATGGTGACCGACCTGAACTTCCCCGTCGAGGTGGTCGGCGTACCGACCGTCCGCGAGGGCGACGGGCTCGCACTGTCCTCCCGCAACCGCTACCTCTCGCCCGCCGAGCGGCGCACCGCCCTGGCCCTGTCCCGCGCCCTGTTCGCCGGACAGGACCGGCTCGCCGCGCAGGCCGCGCTGCGGGCCCGCGCCGAGGCCGCCCCGGCCAGCGACGAGCGGGCCACCGCCCTGGCCCGGCTCGGCGAGGTCCGCGCCTCCGCCGACGCGCACGCCGTCTCGGCGGCGGGCGCCGGGCTGCCGGACGCCGTACGGGCCGCCGCGGGGCACGTCCTGGAGGAGGCGGGCCGCCACGAGCCGCCGCTCGTGCTGGACTACCTGGCGCTGGTGGACCCCTCGGACTTCACCGAGGCCGGACCCGGGTTCACCGGGCGGGCCGTGCTGGCCGTCGCCGCGAAGGTGGGCACGACCCGGCTGATCGACAACATCCCACTGGAATTCGGAGCACACTCGTGAGCACCCCAGGCAGAGGCCTCCCGTCGGGCGGCACCGGAGCGGGCCCGGGCACCGGCATACGGCTGCACGCACCCGCCCCCGGCTGGGCCGTCGACGCCGACGTCGTGGTCGTCGGCTCCGGCGTCGCGGGGCTGACCGCGGCGCTGCGCTGCGCCGCCGCCGGCCGCCGTACGGTCGTGGTCACCAAGGCCCGGCTCGACGACGGCTCCACGCGCTGGGCCCAGGGCGGCATCGCCGCGGCCCTCGGCGAGGGCGACACCCCCGAGCAGCACCTGGACGACACCCTGGTCGCGGGCGCGGGCCTGTGCGACGAGGCGGCCGTACGGCTGCTCGTCACCGAAGGACCGGACGCGGTACGGCGGCTGATGGCCACGGGCGCCGTCTTCGACACCTCCGCGGAGACCGGGGAGATAGAACTGACCCGCGAGGGCGGCCACCACCGGCGCCGGATCGCGCACGCGGGCGGCGACGCCACCGGGGCCGAGATCTCCCGGGCGCTCGTCGAAGCCGTGCAGGCCGCGGGGATCCGTACCGTCGAGAACGCGCTCGTCCTCGACCTGCTCCAGGACGCTCAGGGCCGTACCGCCGGGGTCACCCTGCATGTCATGGGCGAGGGCCAGCACGACGGCGTCGGCGCCGTCCACGCGCCCGCCGTGATCCTCGCGACCGGCGGCATGGGCCAGGTCTTCTCCGCGACCACCAACCCCTCGGTCTCCACCGGCGACGGCGTGGCGCTCGCCCTGCGCGCCGGGGCCGAGGTCTCGGACCTGGAGTTCGTGCAGTTCCACCCGACGGTGCTGTTCCTCGGCCCGGACGCCGAAGGCCAGCAGCCCCTCGTCTCCGAGGCGGTCCGCGGCGAGGGCGCGTACCTGGTCGACGCGGACGGGGTCCGCTTCATGGCCGGCCAGCACGAGCTCGGCGAGCTCGCCCCCCGCGACATCGTCGCCAAGGGCATCATGCGGCGCATGCAGGAGCAGGGCGCCCGGCACATGTACCTCGACGCCCGGCACTTCGGCGCCGAGATGTGGGAGCAGCGCTTCCCGACCATCCTCGCCGCCTGCCGGACGCACGGCATCGACCCGGTCACCGAGCCGATCCCGGTCGCACCCGCCGCACACTACGCCTCCGGCGGCGTACGGACCGACCTGCACGGCCGCACCACCGTCCCGGGCCTGTACGCCTGCGGCGAGGTCGCCTGCACCGGCGTGCACGGCGCGAACCGGCTGGCCTCCAACTCCCTGCTGGAGGGCCTGGTCTTCGCCGAGCGCATCGCCGACGACATCGCCGCGCAGGCGCGCTCCGGCAACGGCCCCGGCATACCGGTGCCCTCGACCGGCCCGCTGCAGCCCGCCGAGGCCCGGCACGAGATCCAGCGGATCATGACGGACGGCGCGGGCGTGCTGCGCTCCGCCGCATCCCTGCACACGGCCGCCGAGGCGCTCGAAGGCCTGTACGCCACCGCCCTGAACGCCCTCGAAGCCCACGGCAAGACCGCCGAACCGGGGGTGGACACCTGGGAGGCCACGAACCTGCTGTGCGTGGCCCGGGTGCTGGTCGCCGCCGCGCAGCGGCGCGTGGAGACCCGCGGCTGCCACTGGCGCGAGGACCATCCGGACCGGGACGATGCCGCCTGGCGCCGCCATCTCGTCGTCCGGCTGTCGGCGACCGAGAAGCGGGCGCTGGTCGTCACCCCCACCGACTCCGCGGACTTCCCGTCCGTGCACGTACCCCTCAGCACCCAGAGCCTGGAGCAGTGACCGTGAGCACCCCCGACGAACTTCCCCTGATCGACCAGCCCGCCGACAACGGCGTCGGCTGCGGCGACGACTGCGCCTGCGGCGACGGCGAGGAGACCGGCCTGGACCCGGCCCTGGCCCAGCTGCTCGCGGACGCCGGGCTGGACCCCGTCGAGGTCGAGGACATCGCCCACATGGCGCTCTCCGAGGACCTGGACGGCGGGGTGGACGTCACCACCGTCGCCACGGTGCCCGAGGAGGCCGAGGCGGTGGCCGACTTCATCGCCCGCGAGGACGGTGTCGTGGCCGGCCTGCGCATCGCCGAGGCGGTGTTCTCGGTGGTCTGCACCGAGGCCTTCGAGGTGGAGCGGCACGCGGAGGACGGCGACGCCGTCAAGGCCGGGCAGGTGCTGCTGTCCGTACGCTCGCGCACCCGCGACCTGCTGACGGCGGAGCGCAGCGCGCTGAACATCGTGTGCCGCCTGTCGGGCATCGCGACCGCCACCCGCCGCTGGGCGGACGTGCTGGAGGGCACCGGGGCCAAGGTCCGCGACACCCGCAAGACCACGCCGGGGCTGCGCGCGCTGGAGAAGTACGCGGTGCGCTGCGGCGGCGGCGTCAACCACCGCATGTCGCTGTCGGACGCGGCTCTGGTCAAGGACAACCACGTGGTCGCCGCGGGCGGCGTGGCGCAGGCCTTCAAGGCCGTACGGGAGACCTTCCCGGACGTTCCGATCGAGGTCGAGGTCGACACCCTGGAGCAGATCGGCGAGGTCCTCGAAGCGGGCGCCGACCTGATCCTGCTGGACAACTTCACGGTCGCGCAGACCGCCGAGGCCGTGGCCCTGGTGGCCGGCCGCGCGGTGCTGGAGTCCTCGGGCCGCCTGACGCTGGACAGCGCCCGGGCGTACGCGGAGACCGGCGTGGACTACCTGGCGGTCGGCGGGCTGACCCACTCCTCGCCGATCCTGGACATCGGCCTCGATCTGCGCGAGGCGGTGTAACCCGTGCTCCTCACCATCGACGTAGGCAACACCCACACGGTCCTGGGCCTGTTCGACGGTGACGAGATCGTCGAGCACTGGCGCATCTCGACCGACCCGCGCCGCACGGCCGACGAGATGGCCGTGCTGATGCAGGGCCTCATGGGCATGCACCCGATGCTCGGCAACGAGCTGGGCGACGGGATCCACGGCATCGCGATCTGCTCGACGGTGCCGTCGGTCCTGCACGAGCTGCGCGAGGTCACCCGCCGCTACTACGGCGACGTGCCGGCGGTCCTCGTGGAACCGGGCATCAAGACGGGCGTCCCGATCCTCATGGACAACCCGAAGGAGGTCGGCGCGGACCGCATCATCAACGCGGTCGCGGCGGTCGAGCTCTACGGGGGCCCGGCGATCGTGGTCGACTTCGGTACGGCGACCACCTTCGACGCGGTGTCCGTGAAGGGCGAGTACGTGGGCGGGGTCATCTCCCCCGGCATCGAGATCTCCATGGAGGCCCTCGGCGTCCGCGGCGCCCAGCTCCGCAAGATCGAGCTGGCCCGCCCGCGCAACGTGATCGGCAAGTCCACGGTCGAGGCGATGCAGTCGGGCGTGGTGTACGGCTTCGCGGGCCAGGTCGACGGGGTCGTGGGCCGGATGGCCAAGGAACTGGCCGGCCCGAACGGCGACCCGGACGACGTCCGGGTCATCGCCACGGGCGGCCTGGCCCCGATGGTCCTGGGCGAATCCTCGGCCATCGACGACCACGAACCCTGGCTGACCCTGATCGGCCTCCGCCTGGTCTACGAACGCAACGCCCCCAACTTCGAGTAACGGCACCGGGAGGGAGGCCGGGTCCCCGAGCACCGGCCGCCCCCTCCCGGTCAGGCCCGGAGTTCGACCCACAGCAGCTTCCCCCCGGTGTCCTGACCCGGCCCGGTCCCGCTGAGCGGGTAGCCGCCCCAGTTGGCGGCGAACGCCCGCACGAGAAACAGCCCGCGGCCTCGCTCGTCGTCCGCACGCGGTGTTCCGGTGACGGCGTCCGCGCCGAAGGGCGGGGGGATGTACGGGTTGCTGTCCCAGACGCTGATGCGCAGCCGCGCGGTCCCCATGGCCCGGAGCCGGAGGGCGTAGGGGCCGTCGGAGTAGAGGTAGGCGTTGGCCAGCAACTCTCCGGCCAGCAGCTCGGCCGTCTCGACGAGCGCGCCCATCGCGTGGGTGCGGAGCACGGAGCGCAGGGTCTGGCGGGCGAGGCCGGGGGCGCGGGGATCTTGCGGGAGTTGCAGGCCGTAGGCCCACGACGGAGATACGGTGGCGGGCATGGAAGTCTCCGATCACGGAGGGGGTTTGGTCGCGTTGCACGTGCTGCCCGGTGACCTTGCCGCTCCGTCGAGCGGGGTGCTTCCGGGTGAGGTGGCCTGGTCCCAGATTAGAGACAGTCAAAGATTCTTTGTATGAATCCAAGGAATTCGATGCCGAATTCCCTCGTGTGAGTGAGGAGTGAAGCGTGGTCACTCGCCCCGTGCCGACGGCCCGGCGTGCCCGGCTGGCGGCTGAACTGCGCAAACTCCGCGAGCGAGCCGGTATGACGGCAACCGAGGCCGCGGCTGCCATCGGCACGAGTTCGGGCCAGCTGAGCAATGTCGAGACGGCCAGATTCGGAGTAAGCCCTGAGCGCGTCCGTGCCATGGCACGCGTCTACTCGGTCTGCGACTCGCAACTGGTGGACGCGCTCGCCGCGATGGCTTCCGACCGGATGAACGGTTGGTGGGACCAGTACCGGGAGGTGCTGCCGCCCAGCCTCCTGGACCTGGCCGAGCTCGAACACCACGCGTTGGCGCTGCGCGCCGCCTACACCGCCCATGTGCCGGGCCTGTTGCAGACAGCGGACCACGCGCGGGAAGTCTTCCGACAGGTGGTGCCAGAGCTGACACCTCCCGAGGTCGAGCACCGGGTGTCCCACCGGATCAAGCGGCAGGACGTGCTCTACCGGAGCGACCCCATTCCCTACACCGCGATCATCCACGAAGCGGCCCTGCGGATGCAGTTCGGCGGACGCGCCGTCGTCAAGGGGCAGCTCGCCCACCTCATGGAAATGGGCCAACGGAGCCAGATCCGCATCCTTGTGATCCCGTTCGACGCGGGATCGTTTCCCGGTGCCGGACAGTCGATCTACTACGCCCACGGTCCCGTGCCGCAGCTCGACACGGTCCACCTGGACCAGTCACACGGCCCGGCACTGGTGGACGCCGAGGCCCGGCTGGACGGATACCGGCTCCTCCTAGGCCGTATGGAGGCCATGGCCCTCGGCCGCGAGGAGAGCAGCCAGTTCATCCACAGCATCCTGCGCACCCAGTGAAGGGAAGACCTCCATGTCCGTGCTCAGCTGGCAGAAGTCGTCCTACTGCGGCACCGGCGAAGCCTGCGTACACATAGCGACGGCCGGCCCCGACGCGGCCGTGAACGTATCCGGCGGCGCCGACCCCGGTGAGACGTACCTGACCGTCTCCCGGCCCGCCTGGTCGGCCTTCCTCCAGGCGGTCAAGTCCAGCTAGTCCAGGGCGGCCAGCACCTCGAACAGCGCCCGCCCCTCGGATGCGCCGCGCCGTAGCAACAGGCCAGCCACGGCGTGCAGTTCCCCCCAAGCGTGCGGTCGGCCCAATTCCGCGGCGTCAGGCACTGCCGCAAGCGCCGTCGTGAGAGCCGCCTCGGCCTCACCGCCGCCGGCATGGGCGTGCGCCAGACAAGCGCCGTACCAGGCCCGGTCACGACGGTACGAGAGGTCGAACCCGGCGAGGCCCGTCGCCAGGTTCTCCACCGCGCTGCCCCACCGGCTCAGGTGCAGGTCGGCCATACCGCGCTGGGCCGAGAACCAGGATTCACCGTAGAAGTACAGCCAAGGCGGAGCATCCGTGGCACCCGCGATGATGCGCTGAGCCTCGTCGAGCCTGCGGTACGCCGCGCCACCGTCGCCTTCCAAGGCGTACCCCCGCCCGGCCATCTGCACCGCCATGGCTCTGGTCGCCTCGCTCGCACCCGCCTTCGAAGCGGCAGCCTCGCCGAGCCGGACGCAGCGTCGCCCGTTCCCGCCCGACCATGCCAGGTGCGCCTTCATGCTCATCGTGGTGGCCGCCAAGTCCTCGTGCCCCGACTCCAGCGCCCAGTCGTAGGAGCGGTCGAACCAACCGAGGGCCACCGGGGCGTTGTCCTGGTCCTGAGCCATCCAGGCGAGGAACTGCGCGTACTCGGCCATCACCTTCACCAGACGGTCCGCCAATGGCCCGCGAGCCTGCCCGTAGAGCCCTGCCACCTGCTGGAATTGGGCAGCCACCACACCGAACATCGCGTGGGAGCCCAGAGTGTCCTCCGCCCTGCGGTGCGCGGCCAGTAAGCCCTCCAGCGAATCCAGCGACGCGGCGTCCAGACGCAGCCGGCCCTGTTTGACGCGCGTCAGCCGGTCCGCCGCCGCCTCGGAGACCACGCCCGGCAGCACGAGCGAGGGCATGGGCAGCTCCTCGGGCCCGACACCGAGCAACTCGGTCGGTACGCGCAGCCCTTCCAGGATCCTCTGGCGCACCTCGACCGACGTCACCGCGCGGCGCCGGTTCTCGATCGCCGAGACATCGGGCTGTGCCAGGCCCACCAGCGCACCGAGCTTGGTCTGGCTGACGCGGGTCAGCGTCCGCCACGTCCGCAGCACCGTCGACCAGTCGCCCGCAGCCACCGCAGCACGCAGACCAGGGTGTGCCCACACGTCCAGGTCCGGCTCCATCCCCGCAATATAGGACGGCCCTATAGGACGCGGCAGTGGATCGGTTCATCCCGCGAGGGCCATGGTGGTGGCTGCTCGAACCCGATCGAGAGGAGCACCACCGTGAGCACCACCCACGACACGAACAACACCACCGGAACGACCGAGGAGCAGGCGACTTCCATCGACCTGGGCGATGTCGCCGACTTGACCGAGGGCCAGGGCGGAGGCAGCAGCGAGGACAAGCGCCGGGCCTACAACTCCTGATCCTCACACATCGATCGCGGCCCTGGTCTTCGGCCCGGGGCCGCGATCGCCTCAACGGACCCGGAGGACTCCATGCCTGTCGGAGGATTCAGCACCACCCGGCCCGATCTCCCGCACCCGTTCGGTGCCGAGACCGTCATCCCTCCATCGTCCATGTGGCGGCTCGGTGACACCCCCGTGCGCACCACGCAACGCCCCGGCCGGCGCGTCCACGTCATCGGTCCGTGCGGGGCGGGCGATGAGGCCGTGCGGGACCTCGCCGAACGGCCCTTACCCGCCCAAACGGCCTGGCAGTGGCCGGGGAGGTACGCGGTCGTGGAGGAGCTGACGGACGGCTTGGTGCTCCACACAGATCCGGCCTCTGCGATGCCCCTCTACGCGATTGTCTGGAGGGGTACGTGGGCCTGGTCGACGTCGGCCCGCCACCTGGCCGCCCTGGCAGGCAAGGGCATCGACACGGGGCGTCTGGCGTGTGCCGTCCTCGCCCCGGCCCTGCCGATGCTGGCCGGTGGCCGCTCCTTCTTCACCGACGTCCGCCGACTCCCGCCCGGCAGCCGTGTCGCACTCCCCGCAAGTGGCGGTCCCTCCACGTGCAGCACCACATGGCGTCCCGATCCGCTCACCGGTCCACCTGCGTTCCTGCGTCTGCGCAACGCCCTGACCGCATCGGTGAAGCTGCGCGTGCAGGCCGACCCGGCACTGTCCAACGACCTCTCCGGCGGGCTGGACTCCACCACCCTCGCCGTCCTGGCATCCCGCGCGGCCCGTGACCCGATCAACGGGGTCACCGTCCACCCGCAGGACGTCCTCAACGGCGCAGACCTCCAGTACGCGCGTCTCGCCGCCGAGGCGTCCCAGGGCCGCATCCGCCACCAGCTCCTCCCACTCGGCGACGAGCACCGCCCGTACACCGGACTCAGGGAAGTCCCCGTGACGGATGAGCCCGCCCCCTCCGCGCTCACGCAGGCCCGTCTGAGGACCCAACTCCGCTGGATGCACCGCACGCTCGGAACGCGCACCCACCTGACCGGCGACGGCGGGGACAGCGTCCTCTTCCAGCCCCCCGCCCACCTCGCCGACCTCATCCGCCACCACCGGTACGGCCGGGCACTACGGGAGGCGTCGGGGTGGGCACGCTTGCGCCGCACCGCTGTCGCCCCCCTGCTGCGTGACGCCGCCCGCATGGCCACCAGCACCCGAGACCATGCAGCAGCCGAACTCGCTGCCGAACTGGCCGGTGGGAAGGAGAGGGGGCGGAATCGCGGAAACGTCGGATGGTTCCCGGCCCTCCCGCTACCGCCCTGGGCGCTCCCCTCCGCTGTACGCCTCCTCACCGAGGCCGCCGAGGAGTACGCCGCCGCTCCTGACCCGCTGCCGGGGTTGGACGCCTCCGTACGCATCCTCGTGGAGGAGATCAGGGAGGTGGCGCGCACAGCGGTGGCCGATGCCGAGCTGGCCGACACCTGCGGGGTCGACCTGCACAATCCCTTCCTCGACTCCTCCGTGGTGGACGCGGTGGTGCGTGCTCCGCTCGCCCAGCGCTCACCGCTCTACGCCTATAAACCACTGCTGACCAGGGCGTTCGGGGATATTCTCCCTTCCGCGCTCACGGCCAGGACCACGAAGGGTTCGTTCGAGGCCGACCACTACAGCGGGCTGCGCGCCGCACTTCCTGAACTCCTCGACACCGGAGGCGTGCATGTGGCCGAGATCGGCCTGCTCGACCGCCGGCGCCTTCGTGAGCAGATCCGCCAGGCTGCTGCTGGGGTACCCATGCCCCTCGCGACGCTCGAGCAGGCCCTGGCCGCCGACGCCTGGGTGCACGCCGTGGCCGGCTCCCGCGAACCCAGGTGGGCCGTGCCCCTGACCGGGAGGGCGATGTGATGCAGAGGTCCGTCGACTTCGGGCATGTCCAAGTCGTCATCGACTACGCCAACGGCCGCGTTCGCTGTCTGATCCCCGCCGAACCCGGACCGACGACCGCGCCGACGGCGAGCTGGGGCAGCGCCGAGCACCCGGCCGGACTCACCGTGCCGGGCGGAGCCTGGTGCCCCGCCGCTGCCGCTGCCCTGGCCGCCGTCCTCGTCATCAAGGCGGCAGGAAACCGGGGGACCGCCATGAAGCGCCTCATCGGGACTATTCGCAACGCCGCGTCGGCGACCACGAGACCGGCCACTCGCGAGCAGGCGACCGCGTCCGTCCACGCTGTCCGCCGCGCCGCCTGGTACTCCCCCGCCCGGACCGGCTGCCTGGAAGAATCCGCGGCTGTGGCCCTCCTGCTCGCCATGCGGCGCCGTTCCGTCATCTGGTGCCACGGTGTCGCCCCCGACCCGGTCAGGCTGCACGCATGGATCATGACCCACGACGGGACCGCCGCCGCAGAACCCCCATCGACCAGCGCCTACACGCCCGTCCTCACGATCGGAGAGCACCGTGACACCTTCTGAACCGATGCTGTGGATCGCTAGCAAGAGCTGTGGGCTCGGCCTCTACCGGGCCGATCTGGTCGAGACGTACTGGGCGTGGGAGCAGGACCCGGCGCTGCTGGTCGGCTACGGCCGTCAGGTACCGGAGTCCCTCGAAGCGCGGGCCGAGGGCATGACTCAGCAGCTGCGCGGCGCGAACGTGCGCTTCACGGTCTACGACCTGGCCGGCGACGAACCGGTACCCGTCGGTGTCACGACGCTACTGCCGGACGACGCCGTGCGAACGGCCGAGTTCGTCATCATGATCGGAAAAGAGGCCCGCGGCCGGGGTCTCGGTACCGAGGCGACCCGTCTGACCTTGGACTACGGCTTCCACGTGACCAACCTTCGCATGGTCTGGCTCAAGGTGCTGGCCCCCAACATCGGCGGTGTCACGGCGTACGAGCGGGCCGGTTTCCAGCGGGCCGGGGTCCTACGCGAGGCCGGGTACTGGCTGGGTGAGGTGTGCGACGAGGTGATCATGGATGCGCTGGCCCGCGAGTTCCCCGGGCCCTCCGTGGTCAAGGCACTGTTCGAGGGGTAGTCCCCACCCACCCAGGCGGCGCGAGCGGTCAGCAGGGGCGGGCCGGCAGGCGGTGGAGTGCGGCGCGCCCGGGGTAGCGGGCGGGGCGACCCTCCAGGACGGCGCGGGCCTGTTCGCAGGAGCGGGGACGCACAGCGGCGTCCCCGCAGACCAAACACGCAACCACGTCCCAACGACCGAGACGCGTACGCGAGCCGAGGACACGCCCCATCCCGGGGGAGCGGGGGCACGCAGGGGGGTCCCCGCAGGACGAGCGCGCAACCACGGCCCAACGGCCGAGACCCGCCCAGGTGCGCGAGCCGAGGACACGCCCCGTCCCGGGGGAGCGGGGGCACGCAGGGGGGTCCCCGCAGGACGAGCGCGCAACCAGGGCCCAGCGACCGAGACCCCGCCAAGTGCGCGAGCCGAGGAGACACCCCGGAGTGCCCCCGCGCACACACCGGCAGCCCGATCCCGCCCAAGTGACAACCCAGGCCAGGACCGGCAGCCCGATCCCGCTCAAGGGGCCAACCAGGCCAGGACCGGCAGCCCGATCCCGCTCGAGGGGCCAGCCCAGGCCAGGACCGGCAGCCCGATCCCGCCCAAGGCGCCAACCCACCCCAGGACCGGCAGCCCGATCCCGCGCAAGGGGCCAACCCACCCCGGGCCCGGCAGGCCGATCCCGCGCACGGAGGCCAAACCCAGCCCCGCCGGCGTTTGAGGCGCGGGGCCCGGGGGCAGCGCCCCCGCAACGGCGCCGCACCACCACACGGGGCCCGGGGCCCAGCCCCGGCGACGGAGGCGCGGCCGCGGCCGCACAGGGGCCCGGGGCCCAGCCCCGGGGGACGGGGTCCGGGGCCGGCCGGCCCCGTCACCGCCACCCCCAGCGGGAGCGCACCGGCAGAATGGCCCGATGAGCGTCACCATCCACATCGCCGGGCTCCCCGCCGAGCGCATCAGCTTCACCCCCTCCCCGCTCGCCGAACTCTGCATGGCCCTGCACGCGCTCTCCCAGCCCGCCCACCACCCCCGGCTCGCTTCCTGGAGCACCGCGACCGCCGCCTCGCTCGACCCGTGCCTCGCGGACCGGCTGCTGGAGGCCGAGTTCATGTGGCGCAGCTCCTTCTCCGACATCTTCATGCCCTTCGCGGGAGTCCCCGGCGGGACCGGCCTGCCCAGTGCCACCCTGGCCGAGGAGCTCGACGTACTCGACCGGATGGACGACGAGCGGTTCGTGACGGCCGCCCTCGAACACTGCTGGCTGGCCACGTACAACGACGGCGGCGGCCCCTCCCCGCTCACGGACCCGTCGAGCCGCGCCAAGGCGCTGGAGACGGCCGCCGCCCGCGGCCCCCGCCAGCTGGACTTCTCCATCCGGCTGCTGGACGACACCGCGGCCGTACGGGTGTGGATGCGCCGGCTCGTCGAGGACTGCGACGAGGCCTTCTTCGCCGAGATCTGGAAGCGCGTCGAGCCCGCGCAGGCCGCCGACGCCCGGCACAAGACCGAGCTGCTGCGCCGCAAGGGGCTGCCGGCCGCGCTCAAGGAGGTGTCGTCGGCGCTCGGCGTGGACGAGGGCCGCACGACGATCACCGCAGACAAGATGGTGGACGGCTCGACGACGGCCACGGACCCCGTCATAGGCACCGGCCTGGTGTTCATACCGACCAATTTCGGCTGGCCGCACCTGCTGGTGCTGCACGCACCGGGCTGGCGTCCGGTGGTCCACTACCCGCTCGGCTCCCCCGAACTGGACTCCACTCCCGGGTCGGTGGAACTGCTCCAGCGGCGCATGGAGGCACTGGCGCACCCCGTACGGATGATGCTGTGCCGCAGCCTGGCCCGGGCCCCGTACACGACCGGTGAGCTGGCGACCGTGTACGGGATCACCGCGCCGGAGGTGTCACGCCATCTGGCCGTCATGAAAAAGGCCGGTCTGATCCATACCCGACGCCAAGGCCGGTATGCCCAGCATCAGTTGGATCTGTCTGCGGTCGCACGCATTGGTTCGGACTTCATCGAGGGCATCCTGCGCTAGGCCAATTCGCCGATATCCGGATTTCATGAACCGGAATCAGTTGAAACTCTGGCCATGGCGGCTCCTTGCCGCTTAACGTGCGTCCACCGTTTGGCCCTGCTTGCACTTATGCCGTGGAAGGACCTTGCATGCCCTCACGCCGTATAGCCACTGCCACCGCCGCCCTGGCGGCCGCGGCCCTTGTCTCGCCCCTGCTGCTCGCCGGCCCGGCCGGCGCCACGAGCCCGCAGAGCGACGCCGCACGCGGTGACGCGCTGGCCAGGAAGCTGGTCAAGGAAGCGACCGGCAAGGGCGCCTACAACCACCTGAAGGTCCTACAGGCGATCGCCGACTACAACGACGGGACCCGCGTGGCCGGTTCCAAGGGCCACGTCCAGTCGGCGAAGTACGTCGAGGCCGTGATGAAGGCGGCCGGCTACAAGGTCACGAAGAACGAGTTCGACTTCGTGTACGTCGAGACCATCGCCGAGAAGCTGACGGTGAACGGCGCGAACGGACGCGACGTCCCGATCCACCTGATGACGTACACCACGAGCGGCCCGGAGGACGGCATCACGGCGCAGCTCGCCGTCGCCCCGGTCGACGCGGACGGCACGAACGGCTGCGAGCCGGGCGACTTCGCCGCGGGCGCCTTCACGGGCAAGATCGCCCTGGTCAAGCGCGGCGGCTGCACCTTCGCGGCCAAGCAGGCCAACGCGGCCGCGGCCGGTGCGGTCGGCGCGATCCTCTACAACAACACCGAGGGCGCCCTGAACGGCACCCTCGGCGACGCCACCGCGGGCAAGGTGCCCACCGGCGGCATCACGCTGGCGGAGGGCGAGAAGCTCGCCGCCGAGGCCGCGGCCGGCCCGGTCGAGGTCACCCTCGACATCCGCGAGTTCCGCGAGAACCGCAAGACCTACAACGTGGTCGCGGAGACCCGCGGCGGGGACGCGGACAACACCGTCTTCCTCGGCGCGCACCTCGACTCGGTCGCGGCGGGCCCGGGCATCAACGACAACGGCTCCGGCTCGGCCGGCATCCTCCAGGTCGCGCAGCGCCTCGCCAGCAGCCAGACGAAGATCAAGAACAAGGTCAAGTTCGCCTGGTGGTCGGCGGAGGAGTACGGCCTGCTCGGCTCCGAGGCGTACGTCGCGGGGCTGACGGAGGCCCAGAAGAAGCAGATCAAGCTCTACCTGAACTTCGACATGATCGCCTCGCCGAACGCCGCCTACTTCGTCTACGACGGCGACGACTCGGACGGCGTGGGCGCGGGCCCCGGCCCGGAGGGCTCCGCCCAGATCGAGAAGGGGATCACCGACTTCCTCGACTCCAAGAAGATCCCGCACGCGGGCACGGACTTCTCCGGCCGCTCGGACTACGGCCCGTTCATCGAGGTCGGCATCCCGTCCGGCGGTACGTTCACCGGCGCCGAGGGCATCAAGACCGCCGCGGAGGCCGCGAAGTTCGGTGGCCAGGCGGGTGTCGCCTACGACGTGAACTACCACGGCAAGGGTGACGACATCACGAACATCGACCAGAAGGCGCTCGACATCAACGTCGACGTCATCGCGGACGCGGTCGGCCACTACGCCCACGACCTGGCCCCGCTCTCGAAGCCGGTCGTCTCCGTCCCGACCCCGGGCGGCAGCGGCGGCGGCGGTGGCCTCCACGCGGGCCACGACGAGGTCACGCAGTAAGCACGACCTCTGAGGAAGGGGCGGAATCCAAACGGGATCCCGCCCCTTCCTGCTGCGCAAGCTGCATCCAGCGCACGGCAGCAGCCATATCCAGCCCCGCCGGCGTTTGAGGCGTGGGGGTCCCCCCGGACGGAGTCTGGGGGAGGGTCTGGGGCGGAGCCCCAGCGGCGGCCGCAGGGCCGCGTCAGCCCACCGCAGGGCCGCGTCAGACGCCCGGCCAGGCCGCCGCTATCCCCACCGGCCGGCAGAGCCACAGGAAGTCCCCCAGCCCCCCACGGGCCATCAGCTCAGCCGCCTCCCCCGCGGATCCGAGCGCCCGCACGTACCCCGCCGGATCCGAGGACGCCAGGGCCAGCGGCGGCCGGGCGCCCGAAACCCCGAGGGCGGCCAGGGCCTCCCGCTGGGTCAACAACACCGAGCCCGGCGCCGAGCCCGACCCCGCCCCCACCCCCGCACACGCGTCCATCGCCACATGCGCGGTGACATCGCAGCTGCCGTCGGGAACCGGCGGGACCTCCCGCCCCCCGCGAAAGCCCGTCAGCGTGCCGTACGGCGGCCTCGTCTCCCGAGTGTGCGCGTAGTCCACCGCCACCGCCAGGCCCCGCTCCACACCGGCCACCGCCGCCGCCCAGGCCTCGTCGCGCGCCCGGCCGATCTCCGCGCGGCCGCCGCCGGGCCACCACCGCTCCAGCCAGGCCAGGTCCGCCGCGTCCACCGGGCCGCCCGGGCTCTCCGTACCGTCGGGCGCGACCAGCACGTACCGCCCGTCCTCGGCGATGTCGAGCGGCACGTTGTCCAGCCATTCGTTGGCGAAGAGCAGCCCCGTCGTCCCCTCGGGCGGCGAAGCCGTCCAGCGGATCCGCGGGTCGAGCCCCGCCGGCGGCTCCGCGCGCTCCACGGCGTACGGGCGCACCCGTACGGCCACGTCCGCCGGCAGCGCGGCGAGCACCCCGGTCAGCAGCTCCGCCCGCCCGGCGCCCATGTCGACCAGGTCCAGGACGGCCGGGTGCCCGAGCTCCGCGTCCACCCACCGCAGCAGCCGGGCCACGGCTCCCGCGTACAGCCCGGAGGCGTGCACCGAGGTGCGGAAGTGCCCGGCGGGCCCGGGCCCGCCCGGGCGGACGTAGAAACCGCCGGGCCCGTACAGCGCGGCTTCCATCGCACTGCGCCATCGGACCGGGGTCGCGGGTGCATCCTGGGCGCTCATCCCACGAAGGTTATGCTCACCCTCCACCTTGGGGAGTACGCCCCCCGGGCCAGGTTGGAACCTCTGGTTGACTCCAGCACCTATCCACGTTCCCTACTCTGGGTTACGTGCAGCGCCTCTACGACTTCCTCCGCAGACACCCGACGGGCGTCGACAGCTTCTGGGCTGTCCTCCTCTTCGGGGTCTCGATGCTGAACGTCGCTGCCGAGAGCACCGTCGGCGCCCCCATGAAGCTGGCCGCCGTCCCCGTGGTGTTCGCCATGAGCACGGCCGTGGCCCTGCGGCGCAAGTGGACGCAGGCCATGTTCTGGCTCACCCTCGGCGCGGGGGTCTACCAGCTGGGCGTGGGCGTCATCGCCGGGTTCTACGACGTCGCCATGTTCGTGATCCTGTTCACCGTCGCCGCCAGCGAGGTCCCGCGCTGGGTCTCGCGCACCGCACTGGGCTGGGGGCTGGCCGCCGCGCCGCTCTACTTCGTGCGGCACGGCGTGGACAAGGGCACGAGCGACGTCGACAACATCCTCTTCGCCGTCTTCATGATCGTCCCCTTCGCCCTCGCCTGGGTGCTGGGCGACTCGCTGCGCACCCGCCGGGCCTACTACGCCCAGCTGATCGAGCGCAACCAGCGGCTGGAGAAGGAGCGCGAGGCCCAGTCCAAGGTGGCCGTGGCCGCCGAGCGCGCCCGGATCGCCCGCGAGCTGCACGACGTCGTCGCGCACAACGTCTCGGTGATGGTGGTCCAGGCCGACGGCGCCGCGTACGTCATGGACGTGGCACCCGAGCAGGCGAAGGAGGCCCTCCAGACCATCTCCGGCACCGGCCGCCAGGCCCTCGCCGAGATGCGCCGGCTGCTGGGGGTCCTGCGCACCGGCGAACCGCAGGAGTCCGAGGACTACGTGCCCCAGCCGGACGTCGAGCAGATCGAGGTGCTGGTCGAGCAGGTGCGGGCGGCGGGGCTCTCGGTGGACTTCGAGGTCGAGGGCGCGCCCCGGCGGCTGCCCAGCGGAGTCGAACTGACCGCGTACCGGATCGTGCAGGAGGCGCTGACCAATACGCGCAAGCACGGGGGCCCCGACGCGAAGGCGAGCGTCCGGCTGGTCTACTTCGACGACGGGCTCGGCCTGCTGGTCGAGGACGACGGGCGGGGAGCGGCACACGAGCTGTACGAGGACGGCGGCGCCGACGGCGCCGGGCACGGACTGATCGGCATGCGCGAGCGGATCGGTATGGTCGGCGGAACCCTGGACACCGGGCCACGGCCCGGCGGCGGCTTCCGGATCAGCGCGCTGCTGCCCCTGAAGAAGAGTTGAAGAGGACGAGGTAACGGATGTCCATCCGAGTGATGCTGGTCGACGACCAGGTGCTGCTGCGCACCGGCTTCCGCATGGTGCTCGCCGCCCAGCCGGACATGGAGGTCGTCGCCGAGGCCGGTGACGGCCTGGAGGCGCTGGAGGTGCTGCGGGCCACCAAGGTGGACGTGGTGCTGATGGACGTGCGCATGCCGAGGCTCGACGGGGTCGAGGCGACGCGGCGGATCTGCGAGCCGGAGGAGCACCCGAAGGTGATCATCCTGACCACCTTCGACCTGGACGAGTACGCGTTCTCCGGGCTGAAAGCGGGTGCGAGCGGCTTCATGCTGAAGGACGTGCCGCCGGCCGAGCTGCTGGCGGCGATCCGCTCGGTGCACAGCGGGGACGCGGTGGTCGCGCCGTCGACGACGCGGCGGCTGCTGGACCGTTTCGCCCCGATGCTGCCGACGACCACGCAGGAGCCGCAGAACAAGGAGATCGAGCGGCTGACGGAGCGCGAGCGCGAGGTCATGCTGCTGGTGGCCCAGGGCCTGTCGAACGGCGAGATCGCGGCGCGGCTGGTGCTCTCGGAGGCGACGGTGAAGACCCACGTGGGCCGCATCCTGACCAAGCTGAGCCTGCGCGACCGGGTGCAGGTGGTGGTCCTGGCGTACGAGACGGGCCTGGTCCGCGCGGGCGGCGGCGGCATCGGCTAGTCCTCGGCACCGGCGTCCCGGATGGCCCGGGCCCGGGCCATCCGGGACGCCGAACGCTCGGCCGACGCCCCGCCGTCCGGCCCTACGCCCCCGCCTCCCGTCCCGTCTCCGGCTCCGCCTCCGTCTCCGGATTCGTCTCCGGCTCCGCCTCCGGCTTCGTCATCCAGCGGTCCGGGCGGGCCGTGGCCCGGGAGGTGTGCGAGCGGGCCGCCTGGGCGCGCAGCAGTTCGGCAGCCTCGACGGCGGCCCGCAGCCGGGCCGTCACCGTGGCGTTCGCCCCGGTGTCCACGTGTACGTCGGCCAGGCCGCGGGCGCGCTCCCACGGGCCCTGGGTGAGCCGGACGCTCTGCACCTTGGCGTGCGGGACGATCTCCGTACGGCGGCACACCCGGCCGTGCCGGGCGGCGAACACGTCCGGGGAGACGGCCAGGGCGTAGCCCTTCCACCACACCGGGACCACCCAGCGCGAACCGGTGCCCGGCGAGCCGCTGAAGGACAGGGCGGCCAGGTCCACGCCCGGCAGCACCCGGGCGATCACGGCGTAGGCGGCGGTCCGCGAGGCCACCGGGACCAGCACGTCGTTCTTCGAGCCCGCCACGGCCAGCTCCACCCGGACCCAGTCCCGCCGCCGCCACAGCAGCGGTTCCACGATCCGTACGGTCTGCACGCGGCCCGGCGGCACGGTCTCGTGGGCCCGGTCGAGCAGACCGTGGTCCAGGCGCAGCCCGTCCGGGGACTCGGCGACCCGCCAGTCGTATTCGACGAGGAAGCGGCCCGCGCTGCCCGCCCACACCGCGCCGAGCAGCGGGAGCAGGGTGACGACGGCCGCCCACGGGCTGGAGCTGAGCCACCACACGACCACGGGCGCGGTCAGTCCGCCGGCCAGCGCCGCCCAGACGCCCAGGCTCAGCAGCAGCGACACGACGAGGTCGCGCGGGCGGACGCGCAGCAGCTCCCGGTCGGGGGCCTCGCCCAGGTTCACGGCCTCGTCGGGGGCGAAGCCGGCCGCCCGGGCCAGCAGCTCGGCGCGCAGGGCCACGGCCTCCTTCTCGGAGAGGAAGGCCAGCTCGTCCTTGTCCTCGGTGCCGATCACGTCGAGGCGCAGCTTGGCGACCCCCGCGACGCGGGCCAGCAGCGGCCGGGTGACGTCCACGGCCTGGATCCGGTCGAGCCGGATGTGCGCGGTGCGCCGGAACAGCAGGCCGGTGCGGATGCGCAGCTCGGTGTCGGTCACCGAGTAGTAGGTGACCCACCAGCTCAGGAACCCGTACAGGCCGAAGACGAGGACCAGGGCGGCCAGCGCCAGCAGGCGCAGCACGGCGGACTGGTCCGCTATCCACTGCTGTGCCTTGTCGCCCTGCTGGAGGACGACGCCGAGGGTCGCCGCGATCGGCACCCAGGCACGGCGCAGCGGGGTGAAGGGATGCAGCCGCCGCTCGCCGGTGACGCCGGGGGCGGTCCCCACCGGGGCGGCCTCAGCCGGAGCGGCCTCCGCCGGGTCGGGGGTCACAGGCCCGCCGACCTTGCCTGGCCGAGCTCGGTGAGCCGGTCGCGCAGCCGCTCCGCCTCGGCCGGCGCGAGACCGGGGATCTTGGCGTCCGTGGCCGCGGCGGCCGTGTGCAGCTGTACGGAGGCCAGCCCGAAGCGGCGCTCCAGCGGCCCCGAGGTCACCTCGACCAGCTGCATCCGCCCGTACGGGACCACGGTCTGCTCCCGCCACAGCACGCCCCTGCTGATCAGCAGGTCGTCCGCGCGCTCGGCGTACCGCCAGGACCGCCAGTTCCGGCCGGTCAGCTCCCAGCCCCACACCAGGAGGAGCAGCCAGAACACGCCGAGCAACGCCCAGACCGGTCCGATCAGCAGCCCGGCCACGACCGCCGTGGCCACCGCCGGTACCCCCGTCCAGACCACCAGCAGCATCCGGCGCAGCCTCAGCAGCCCGCCCGGCAGCCCCACCCACACAGGCCCGTCCGTCTCACCCGCAGTCCCCGTTTCCATTCCTCAAGCGTAGGGCTGAGACAATGCCGCCATGACGGAGACCACGGTCGGCATCGGCGGGGCGGCGGAGAGCACCGACATGGTGCTCAACATCGGCCCCCAGCACCCTTCCACGCACGGCGTGCTGCGCCTGCGTCTCGTCCTGGACGGCGAGCGGATCGTCAGCGCCGAGCCGGTGGTCGGCTACATGCACCGCGGCGCCGAGAAGCTGTTCGAGGCCCGCGACTACCGGCAGATCGTGATGCTCGCGAACCGCCACGACTGGCTGTCCGCGTTCTCGAACGAGCTCGGTGTGGTCATGGCCGTCGAGCGGATGCTCGGCATGGAGGTCCCCGAGCGGGCCGTGTGGATGCGGACCCTGCTGGCCGAGCTGAACCGGGTGCTCAACCACCTGATGTTCCTCGGCTCGTACCCGCTCGAACTGGGCGGAATCACCCCGATCTTCCACGCGTTCCGCGAGCGCGAGGAGCTCCAGGCCGTCATGGAGGAGATCTCCGGCGGCCGCATGCACTACATGTTCAACCGCGTCGGCGGCCTCAAGGAGGACCTGCCGGCCGGCTGGCTCGGCCGGGCCCGCGAGGCCATCGCCGACGTCCGCACCCGCATGGACGTCTACGACAAGCTGGTCCACGGCAACGAGATCTTCCGCGGCCGCACCCGCGGCGTCGGCGTGCTCTCCGCCGAGGGCGTCCACGCGTACGGGGTCTCCGGCCCCATCGCCCGCGCCTCCGGCGTCGACTTCGACCTGCGCCGCGACGAGCCGTACCTGGCCTACGGCGAGCTCCAGGACGTCCTGAAGGTGGTCACCCGCACCGAGGGCGACTGCCTGGCCCGCTTCGAGGTCCTGCTGGACCAGACCCACAACGCGCTCGACCTCGCCGTGGCCTGCCTGGACCGGATGGCCGAACTGCCGCCGGGCCCGGTCAACCAGCGCCTGCCCAAGGTCCTGAAGGCCCCCGAGGGCCACACCTACGCCTGGACCGAGAACCCCCTCGGCATCAACGGCTACTACCTCGTCTCCAAGGGCGAGAAGACCCCGTACCGGCTGAAGCTGCGCAGCGCCTCGTACAACAACATCCAGGCGCTGGCCGTGCTCCTGCCGGGGACGCTGGTCGCGGACATGGTGGCGATCCTGGGCTCGCTGTTCTTCGTGGTCGGCGACATCGACAAGTAGCGCGCACCACAGCCTATTTGACGGGAAATCCAGGCATGTGACCCATAGGGTGATCACATGACTTCTGGCATATTCGACGCGTATCTGCGACGACTGGGCGTGACCGCCCCCGCCGTGCCCTCCGCCGAAGGGCTCTTCGCCCTCCAGCGGGCCCATCTGGAGCGCGTCCCGTACGAGAACATCGACATCCAGCTCGGCCGGCCGCCCGGCATCGGCCCCGAGCTGTCGGCCCGCCGCTTCGCCGCCGGACGCGGGGGCTACTGCTTCCACCTCAACGGGGCCTTCGCCGCGCTCCTCGAACACCTCGGCTACGACGTCACCCGGCACGTGGGCGGCGTCTACGAGGAGACCGGCGCGCAGGACGTCAACGGCAACCACCTCGCGCTGACCGTGCGGGTCGGCGGCGAGGCGTACCTGGTCGACGTGGGTCTCGGCGACGGCCCCTACGAGCCGCTGCCGCTGCGCGAAGGCGCGTACGAGCAGGGCGGCTTCGGCTACCGGCTGGAGCGCCTTGCCGGGCCGGTGGAGGGCTGGACCTACCACAACCCGGGCAGCCCCTTCCCCCAGATGAACTTCCGGTCCGCCGCGGCCGGCATGGACGAGTTCGAGGCGGAGCACCTGAGGCTGTCCACGGCCGAGGACTCCTCCTTCGTGCGCACCCTGGCCCTGCTGCGCCGGGACGCCGAATCCATCGACCTGATGCGCGGGCGGATCCTGACCCGCATCGACGCGGTGAAGGGGCCGAGCGACCGGGAGCTGACCGGCCGGGAGGAGTTCTACGAGGTCATCGCGACCGTCTTCGGGCGGGAGCTGGACGATCTGACGCCGGCGGACCGGACCGCCCTGTGGGACCGGGTGTGCACGGCCCACGAGGCGTGGCTGGCGGCCCGGCAGGGCTGATGTCGGTGCGGCAGGGCAGACTTGGGGCCATGTCCTCTTCCCCCCGCCGGGCCTGCCCTGCCTGCGGCCGCGACTGCGCCGTCACCGGCGGCCGGATCGCCCGCCACGATCCTCCCGACGGGCGCGGCCGCGCCGACCTGGTCTCCTGCCCGGGCTCCCGGGCCCGGGTGGTGCTCGGCGCCTCGGCGCCGACCCTGTGGGGGCACCTCCCAGCGGTAGCTGGGGGAGGGTTCGTGCTCGGGCCGCATCCGGGGCAGTTGCCGCTGTTCTAGGAGATCTTCGCGGTCCTAGGAGATGGCGGTGCGCAGCCGGGCCACGTCGATCGGCTCGGTCTCGTCGTGCGCGGTCAGGTCGATGACCTGGGCCGCGGCGGGCGCCTCGTCCGCGGGCGCCTCGTCCGCGGGCGCCTCGTCCGCGGGCGCCTCGTCCGCGGGCGCCTCGTCCGCGGGCAGCTCGTCCTCAGGCGCCTCGTCCGCGGGCAGTTCGTCCGCCGGAGCAGCGTCCACCGGTTCGGCGGCCGGGGTGCGCGCCGACTCCGCCTCGTGGACCGCGAGGGCCTCCGCGCCGACCACGTCGGCCAGGTCCTCGTTCTGGACCGCCTCGATCGCCGCGCGGGCCTGCGCCGCGTTCTTGGTGCCGAAGAAGTCGAAGCCGCCCTCGGTGCGCGAGGCGGTGCGCCGCTGCGCCGCGTACGGGGCCACCGCCGCGGCCGGCCGGCGGGCCGGGACCGGGGCCGGAACCCGGGCCGCGGGGGCCGGGGCGGAGGGGGCCGGCGGCAGCGCGCGCGTCCGCTCCTTGCGGGCCAGCGCGCTCAGCGCCGCGTGGGCGCGGGCGTAGCCGACCGCGGTCGGCGCGCCCGCCGAGGTGCGCTCCTCGGAGCCCGCCGTCAGTTCCCTGGGCGCCGCGGCCGGGCCCGAGGTGGCCTCGATGGCCAGCAGCCGGCGGCCCTCAAGGGCGCTGGCGCGTTCGGTCTCGGCGGTGGCGTACCGCCGGAGCAGCGCCGCGTGCTCTCCGCGCAGTCCGGCCAGTTCGACGCGCTTGGCGCGCAGTTTGGCGTCCAGCCTGGCGCGCAGCATCCGGGCCTCTTCGAGGTCGGATTCGAGCTCGGCTATCCGCTCGTCCGTCTTCCACTCGTCCTTGACCCGCTCGCGCGCCAGCTCCGCGACGCGGCGGCCCGCCGAGCGGTCCCAGGCGCGCATCACGACGGCGCCCGCGACCCCGGCGGCGGCCGTGAGGGCCACGAGCAGCCTCAGCGCCACTGGTTCCGCGAGCAGCCAGGCCGCGCCGGCACCGGCGAGGGACACACCGGCGACGGCCGTCGGCGTGAGCAGCCGGTGCAGAGGTTCGGGATTGCGGTGGCGTCCACGGGGCATGGCCTGAAATTTACAGGGCGTAGAGGCCATGTGGGGTACCCGCCCGGCAATCTCTTGCCGGGCAGTTAACCCACAATTCTCCATCAACCCGGTAACTGCTACTTCTTGAGAAGGCCCTTCGACTCCAGGTAGGCCTTCGCCACGTCCGCCGGCTTGGCGCGCTCGGCGTCCACCTTGCGGTTCAGGTCGACCAGGTCGGCCGTCGTGAGCGCCTGGGTCACCTTGCCCAGCGCGGCCGCGATCTCGGGGGCGCCCGCGTCCTTGGCGTTGACCACGGGCAGCACATTGTCGGCGTTCTGGAGCTTCTTGTCGTCCTCGAGCAGGACCAGACCGTAGCTGTCGAGCGTGGCGTCCGTGGTGGTGGTCAGCACCAGCTGGTCGGTGCCGTCCTTCACCGCCTGCTTGGCCTGCGGGGTGCCGACACCCTTGGGGTCAATACCGGAAACCTGGATTCCGTACGTCTTCGTCAACCCGGGGGCGCAGAACGGGCGGACGGCGCATTCGTCACCCGCCGCGATCTTCACCTTCAGCCCGGACTTTCCAAGATCGGAAAGGGACTTCAGGTTGTTCTTCTGGGCGAATTCCTTGGTCACCGCGAAGGCGTTCTGGTCGACCGCCGAACCGGCGGGCAGCGCCTTCAGGCCGAGCGGGGCGGCGAGCTTCTCCAGGGCCGCCACCGTCGCCGCGACGTCGCTCGACGCGACGGGCTTCTCCTCGGGCGCCTTGGGGCCGTTCACCTTGGCGTTCAGGAACTCCGCGAGGGTGGCCGCGTACTCCGGGACGACGTCGATCTCGCCCTTCTCCAGCGACGGTTCGTACAGCTCGCGGTTGTTGACCGTCTTGATCGACGTGCTGTAACCGGCGTCCTTGAGGACCTGCGCGTACAGCTCGGCCAGCACGTTGGACTCGGTGAACCCGGCCGCGCCGATCACCAGGGCGCCCTTGTCGCCCCCGGAGGCGGAGGCCGAGCCGCCGTCCTTGCTCTTCTCCAGGCTGTCGCCGCCGCACGCGGCCAGCGACACCGTCAGGGCGAGGCCGCCCAGGGACGCGCCGAGGACGCGCGTGGTCTTGCTCATGGAGGTACTCCGTTCGAGGCGGGGAAAAGGGATCGGGGGATCGAGGGATCGGGGGATCAGCGGGACGTGGCGCCCGCCGGCCGCGGCAGCAGCCGCTCCGCCGCCACCAGGGCACCCTCCACCACCAGGGCCAGCGCCGCCACCAGCAGGGCGCCGGCGACGACCTGAGCGGTGTTGTACGTGTTGAATCCGGCGGTGATGATCCGGCCGAGACCGCCCTGGCCGACCATCGCCGCGATCGTGGCCGTGGCGATGACCTGCACAGCGCCCGAGCGCAGGCCGGTCATCACCAGGCGCCGGGCGAGCGGCAGCTCCACCCGGAAGAAGAGCTGGCCGCCGGACATGCCCATGCCCCGGGCGGCCTCCACCACCGAGCGGTCCACCTCGCGCATGCCCACGTACGCGTTCGTCAGCAGCGGCGGAACGGCGAACAGCACGAGCGCGGCGATGGTCGGCAGATAACCCGCGTTGCGCAGCGGGGAGACCATGAACAGGGCCAGCACCGCGAAGACCGGCACGGCGCGGCCGATGTTGGAGACGTTGACGGCGAGGGCGCCGCCCTTGCCGAGGTGGCCGAGGTACAGGCCGACGGGCAGGGCCACCGCGCAGGCGATCGCCAGAGCGATCCCGCTGACGTAGACGTGCTCGCCCAGCCGGTGCCAGACGCCGCTCTCCCCCGACCAGTTGGCACCGTCGGCCAGCCAGTCCCAGGCCCCTCCCAGCACGCCCATCGCCTCAGGCCCCCTTCAGGGACCGGGCGGTACGGACCCTGCGCTCGGGGCGGGCCGGACGGGTCCACGGCGTGAGCAGCCGCTGCACGCCGAGCAGCAGCAGGTCCGCCACGAGCGCGAGCAGCACGCACAGCACCGAGGCGGTGAGCACCTGGGCCTTGAAGGAGCTGTTCACGGCCGGGGCGATGAGATTGCCGAGGCCGCCCTTGCCCACGATGGAGCCCACCGTGGTCAGCGCGACCGTGGAGACGGTGGCGATCCGCACCCCGGCGAGCAGCGCGGGCAGCGCCAGCGGCAGTTCGACCTGCCACAGCAGCCGCCCCGGCCCGTACCCCATGCCGCGCGCGGCCTCCCGCACCTCCTCGGGGACGGCTTCCAGCCCGGCCAGCACATTGCGGACCAGGATGGTCAGCGAATACAGCACCAGGCCGGTCACCACGAGCGCCGCCGACAGCCCGAACACGGGCAGCAGCAGGGAGAACATGGCGAGCGAGGGGATCGTGTAGAGCAGCGTGGTGAAGGCGAGCACGGGCGCCGCCCAGCGCCGGCCGCGCCGCGCCAGCAGGGCGAGCGGAACCGACACGGCGATGCCGATGACGACCGACACGCCCGTGATCCAGATGTGCTCGAGGGTGGCGTCGGTGAGCTCCTGGGAGCGGGAGGAGACGTACTCCCAGCAGATCCAGTCGTTCGCCACGAGGCAGTTCTGCCCCGCCATGCCCTCACCCCCCGTCACCGGCTCGCGTACAAGTGCGACCCTAACCCCAGCCACGGACAATGGCCGGATCCCTTCGCACCGACGTAACACTCTCCTCATAAATCCTTCGCCGGTAAGGGCGAGCGGGTAGGGAAGGATGGGGATGTGATCCGATTCGAGCATGTGACCAAGCGCTACCCCGACGGGACGACGGCCGTCGACGACCTGTCCTTCGAGGTGGCGGAGGGTGAGCTGGTCACGCTCGTGGGACCGTCCGGCTGCGGCAAGACGACCACGATGAAGATGGTCAACCGCCTCATCGAGCCGACCTCCGGCCGGATCCTGCTCGGCGGCGAGGACATCTCCGCCGCCGACCCGGTCGAGCTGCGCCGCCGCATCGGCTACGTCATCCAGCAGGTCGGGCTGTTCCCGCACAAGACGGTGCTGGAGAACACGGCGACCGTGCCCCAGCTCATCGGCACCCCCAAGGCCAAGGCCCGCGCCCGGGCGGCCGAGCTGCTCGAACTGGTGGGCCTGGACCCGGCCGTGTACGGGAGCCGGTACCCGGAGCAGCTGTCGGGCGGGCAGCGCCAGCGCGTCGGCGTGGCCCGCGCGCTCGCCGCCGATCCGCCGGTACTGCTGATGGACGAGCCGTTCGGCGCGGTGGACCCGGTGGTGCGCGAGCGGCTGCAGAACGAGTTCCTGGCGCTGCAGAAGACCGTGCGCAAGACGATCCTGCTGGTCACCCACGACCTGGAGGAGGCGATCCGGCTCGGCGACCGCATGGCGGTCTACGGGGCGGGCACCATCGAGCAGTTCGCGAGCCCCGCGGCCGTGCTCGCCGCACCCGCCACCGACTACGTGGCCACCTTCGTCGGCTCCGACCGCGGCCTCAAGCGGCTCGCGGTCACCACGGTCGGGCCGGCCGACCTGGCCGCGGCCGACGCCGGCTCCCCCGCCCCGGCCGCGGCCGTGGAGCTGGGCGCGAGCCTGCGCGAGGCGCTGTCCGCCCTGCTCCAGGAGGACTCGGGCCGGATCGGGGTCACGGACCCGGACTCCGGCGAGCTGGTCGGCGTACTCACCCCGGAGGGCGTCCACCGGGCCCTGCGCCGGGCCCAGTTGCAGGAGGCCTGAGAACCACGGGAAAGGGAAAGGGGAAGGGCCCGGCCGGAGCCGGGCCCTTCCCCCTGTCCTGCGCACGCACGGCCGTCAGGCCTGGATGCGGCCGCTCATCCACGTCAGCATCGGCGGGATCTCGCGGCGCCACGTGTTGAAGTTGTGGCCGCCGCTGTCGAGGATGATCGAGGAGACCCGGTCCGGGCCCTTGACCAGCTTGATGAACTTCTTGGTGTCGGCGAGGTTCGGCTCGCCGATCTCGCTGCTGGTGACCAGGAAGGACGTACCCGTCGGCTTCTTGTCCTTGATGCTCTGCAGGACGTTCGCACGCTCCTTCAGCTTGGCGTCACCGTGGAACAGGTCACCGGTCGTCGGGTCGTCGGGGGCGTCGTAGTACGCGGACAGCCCGGCGGCGGCGCCGAAGGTCTGCGGGTAGTGCGCGGCGATCTTCAGGGCGCAGTAGCCGCCGGTCGAGTTGCCGATGAAGCCCATGTTCTTGGCTTCCTTGCCCACCCGGAAGGTGTCCTTGATGGCCTGCGGCAGGTCCACGCCGAAGAAGGTCTCCGTCTGCGGGCCGCCGGGTACGTCCACGCACTCGGTGTCGCGCGGCGGCGCGACCGTCGGCCGCAGCATGACCAGGATCATCGGCTTCATCTTGCCCGCCTTGGACAGGCTGAAGGCCTTCATCGGGTAGTCGAGCCCTTTGATCAGGTTCTCGGCGGTGCCCGGGTAGCCGGTCAGGACGATGGACGCGGGAAAGTTCTCGTCCTTGTGCTGCGGCTGGAAGTACTCCGGCGGGAGCCAGACGTAGCCCGGGCTCGTGATCTTCGACTTCTGCCCGGATATGGCAACCTTCAGGATCTGCCCGCCGACCTGGGGCTTGGCGCCGCCCGGCACGTCCAGCTTCTGCTTGTCGACGACCTTGATGTCCTTGCTGCTCATCGAGTGGTCGACGACCTTGCCCACGGACGTCTCCTGCCCGAGCAGGTCGGCCCAGGAACCGTAGAAGAGGAACGACTTGTTCGCCGCGAGGCCCACAGCCGAGAAGAGCGCCAGCTGGGTCGCCAGCAGGAGTCCGATCCGGCCGGAGAACGCGCGCCAGGTGCGGCCCGAGAGCTTCGGCCAGAACCAGACCGTGGCGGCGAAGAGCAGCACACCGGCGAGGACGGCCAGCGCCAGAACCGTATTACTGGTGAGACCCATGAGCAGACAGTCGACTTTCTGATGGCAGGACTGGAAATTTCCGACGGATGAGTGAACCCGCTGTCCGTCGATGTCGTCCTAAGGGACGCACCACACACCGGAGGCTGTCGCGGCCTTCGGCCACATGATCTCTCGCGGAGCAACGGGAAGCGATGTCTAGCAGGATAGATGGCGATAAGTCGGGACAGGTTCCGAGCAGGGTCCGCCGAATCCTCCGAGGCCCACAGCCGGAGTCGGTGCCCGGCCTCGTAGGTACGGCCGTCATGATCGTCGGCCTTCTGGACATCGCGGCGGGCGTCTTCCCGCGGTTCCGGCACAGCCGGATCCACGCCGTCACCGAAGTGCTGCCCGGTTCCCTGGGCCCCTTCGCCGCGGCCCTGTCCATCAGCGCGGGCGTACTGCTCCTGCTGCTCGCCCACGGCCTCAAGCGCCACAAGCGGCGGGCCTGGCGGGCCGCCGTGGTCCTGCTCCCCGCGGGCGCCGCGGCGCAGTTCACGTACCGGCACTCGGTCATCGGCGTGATCATCGCAGCGGTGCTCCTGGCCCTGCTCCTGCGCCACCAGAGTGAATTCAAGGCCCTGCCCGACCCGCGCAGCCGCTGGAAGGCGCTCGCGAACTTCGTCCTGATGAGCGCCGGCTCCATCGGACTCGGCCTGGTCATCGTGAACGTCCACCCGGGCAAGGTCGTCGGCAACCCGGGCCTGTACGAGCAGATCACGCACGTGGTCTACGGGCTCTTCGGCTACGAGGGCCCCGTGGACTACGCCGGCCGGGTGTCCTGGACCGTCGGCTACTCCCTCGGCGCCCTCGGCATGCTGACCGCGCTCACCACCATCTACCTGGCCTTCCGCCCCGAGCACCCGGCCGCCCGGCTCACCGAGGACGACGAGGCCAAGCTGCGCGGGCTCCTCGCCAAGCACGGCGGCCGCGACTCCCTCGGCCACTTCGCGCTCCGCCGCGACAAGGCCGTCGTCTTCTCCCCCAGCGGCAAGGCCGCCGTCACCTACCGCGTCGTCTCCGGCGTGATGCTCGCCTCCGGCGACCCCATCGGCGACGTCGAGGCCTGGCCCGGCGCCATCGAGCGGTTCATGGAGGAGGCCAAGGCCCACTCCTGGACCCCGGCCGTCATGGGATGCAGCGAGACCGGCGGCGAGGTCTGGACCCGCGAGACCGGGCTCGACGCGCTGGAGCTGGGTGACGAGGCGATTGTCGACGTCAAAGACTTCTCCCTCTCCGGCCGCGCCATGCGCAATGTCCGCCAGATGGTGAAGCGCATCGAGCGCAACGGCTACACCACCAAGGTCCGCCGGGTCAGCGAGCTCACCGAGACCGAACTCGAGCAGGTCCGCGCCGCCTCCGAGGCCTGGCGCGGCACCGACACCGAGCGCGGCTTCTCCATGGCCCTGGGCCGGGTCGGCGACCCGGGCGACGGCGACTGCTTCATCGCCACCGCCCACCGCGACGAGGAGGGCGACACCAGCCCCTTCGGCGACCTCAAGGCGATCCAGCACTTCGTGCCGTGGGGCAAGGACGGCATGTCCCTGGAGCTCATGCGCCGCGACCGCGGGGCCGACCCCGGCATGAACGAGCTGCTGATCGTCGCCTCCCTGGAGGCCGCCCCGGCCCTCGGCATCGAGAAGGTCTCCCTGAACTTCGCGATGTTCCGCTCGGCCCTGGCCCGCGGCGAGAAGATCGGCGCCGGCCCGGTCCTGCGGATGTGGCGCAACCTGCTGGTCTTCCTGTCCCGCTGGTTCCAGATCGAGTCGCTGTACAAGTTCAACGCGAAGTTCCGGCCCCGCTGGGAGCCCCGCTTCGTGGTCTTCCGCACCACCCGCGACCTGCCCCGCATCGGCTTCGCCGCCATGCAGGCCGAGGGCTTCGTCACGCTGGCACTGCCCCGCCTGTTCGCCAGCCGCCGCCGCCCCAAGCCGGTCCGCACCTGCGCCCACCACCACGTGCCGACCGTCCCCAAGCAGCAGGAACGCGAGGTCCAGGCGGCCTGACCCGCCCCCTCCCGCCTGCTGGGCTGGGGTCCCCCGCCAGGGACCCCAGCCCAGCAGGCGTTTACGAGCCGCCCCCGGCCCGCCACCGGCCCGCCACCTGCCCGCCCCCGGCCCCGCCGTCGATTGAGGCACCCCAAGCCGAGGGCTCTACCCTGAACCCATGAACAGCAACCGCGGCCCGGCCCCCCGGGGCCAGGTCACAGGCCTGCCCGACTGGGACCGCTGCGCGGTCATGGGCGTCGTCAACGTCACCCCCGACTCGTTCTCCGACGGCGGCCGCTGGTTCGACACCACCGCGGCCGTCAAGCGCGGCCTCGACCTCGCCGCCCAGGGCGCCGACCTCATCGACGTCGGCGGCGAGTCCACCCGCCCCGGCGCCTCCCGCGTCGACGAGGAGGAGGAGCTGCGCCGGGTCGTCCCCGTGGTGCGCGGCCTGGCCTCCGAGGGCGTCACCGTCTCCGTGGACACCATGCGCGCCTCCGTCGCCGCCCGGGCCGTCGCCGCCGGCGCGCGCCTGGTCAACGACGTCAGCGGCGGGCTCGCCGACCCCGGCATGATCCCGGCGGTCGCCGCGGCCGAGGTCCCCTTCGTGGTGATGCACTGGCGCGGCTTCAGCGACGGAATGAACCGCCTCGCCGTCTACGAGGACGTCCTCGCCGAGGTCACCGCCGAGCTCCGCACCCGCATCGACGCCGTCGTCGCCGGCGGAATCGCCCCCGAGCGGCTCCTCGTCGACCCCGGACTGGGCTTCGCCAAGAACGCCGAGCACGACCTCGCCCTCGTGGCCCGCCTGCCCGAGCTGCGCGCCCTCGGCTTCCCGCTGCTGGTCGCCGCCTCGAGGAAGCGTTTCCTCGGCCGGGTCCTGGCCGGCAGCTCCGACGCCGCCCCGCCGCCGGCCCGCGAGCGCGACGCCGCCACGGCCGCCGTCTCGGCCATCGCCGCCCACCAGGGCGCCTGGGCCGTACGGGTCCACGAGGTACGGGCGACCGCGGACGCGGTTCGGGTGGCCCGGGCCGTGGAAGGAGCGCTGTGACCACCGAACGAGAAGGAGCCCTGTGAGCAGAACCGACATCGAAGCCGTCGAAGAGGTCAACACGGCCTTCTACGAGGCCATGGAGCAGGGGGACTTCGACGCCCTGTCGGCACTCTGGCTCGACGACGAGATCTCCTGCGTACACCCCGGCTGGCCGGTCCTCTCCGGCCGCGGCGAGGTACTCCGCTCGTACGCGCTGATCATGTCCCACACCGACTACATCCAGTTCTTCCTCACCGACACCAAGGTCGCCCTCATCGGCGACACCGCCCTCGTCACCTGCACCGAGAACATCCTCAGCGGCGGACCCGCCGAGGACGGCGGGGAACTGGGCCCGCTCGTCGGCCAGCTGGTCGTCGCGACGAATGTGTTCCGACGCACATCCGAGGGCTGGCGGCTCTGGTCCCACCACGGTTCACCGGTGCTCACGGAGTCCGACGAGGACGAGGAGGAGGACACCTCCTGACCCCTACGGCGGGGTCATGGGTATTTCGCAGGTAAATTCGAAGACGGACGACGCCGACCGCACTCGGCGTAGGCCCATGGCCCCGGGAGTCCCGGGGCCGGAAGAACCTACGAAAGCAGGAGTGATTCGCGTGGATCGTGTCGCGCTGCGCGGCCTCAAGGCTCGCGGGCACCACGGCGTCTTCCCCCGGGAGCGCGAGGAGGGCCAGACCTTCATCGTCGACCTGGTGCTGCACCTCGACACCCGCCCCGCGGCGGCCGGAGACGACCTGGCGAAGACCGTGCACTACGGGGTCGTCGCCGAGGAGGTCGTCGACGTGGTCCAGGGAGAGCCCGTCGACCTGATCGAGACTCTTGCCGAGCGGATCGCCCAGCAGTGCCTCAAGCACGAAGCGGTGGCACAGGTGGAGGTCGTCGTCCACAAACCGGACGCACCCATCACCGTCCCCTTCGACGACGTGACCATCACGATCACCCGGAGCCGCGCATGAACAACGGACTGAACGCACAGAGCGACCCCACCGTCCAGCCGGTACCCGCCTCAGTCGTCGAGACCGTCGACGCGGCGGACACCACGCTGTCCAACCCGAAATGGGCCGTGATCGCGCTCGGCGCGAACCTCGGCAACCGGCTGGAGACCCTGCAGGGCGCCATCGACGCCCTCGGCGACACCCCGGGCCTGCGGGTCAAGGCCGTCTCCCCCGTCTACGAGACCGAGCCGTGGGGCGTCGAGCCCGGCTCGCAGCCCGCGTACTTCAACGCGGTCGTCAAGGTGCGCACCACGCTGCCCCCGTCCTCGCTCCTGGAGCGCGGCCACGCCATCGAAGAGGCCTTCGACCGCGTCCGCGAGGAGCGCTGGGGCCCGCGCACGATCGACGTCGACATCGTCTCGTACGCCGAGGTCGTCTCCGACGACCCGGTCCTCACCCTGCCGCACCCGCGCGCCCACCAGCGCGCCTTCGTCCTGGCCCCGTGGCACGACATCGACCCGGAGGCCCAGATCCCGGGCCACGGAGGCGTCAGCACCCTCCTGGCCGGAATCGGCCTCACGGGCGTCACGCCGCGCCCCGACCTGGAACTCCGCCTGCCGGAGTAGTCGTTCGCGTCTCTGATCGGCTGGCTGATCCTGCGGCCGGACGCGTGTCCGGGAGCGGAATCTCCCACCGTGGAGGGCTGGCGTGGGCGTGCAGGTGGAATCCCGCACCCAGGGTTGCTCCTCGCGGCCGGTGCCGGCTGCTGGTGGGTGTGCCGATCGCCGTCACGCCCTGGTATCGGTGGGCTGCGCGAGGCAGCCGTACCGACTCCGTGTGAGCGTGTCCCTCCGGACGCTTTCCCGCCGGCCCCGAGGGCCCGGCGGGGGAGGGTGCCCTGCGTCGCCTGGGCGCGGGGCATGATGCCTGCTGCCGTGTGGAGCCGGTCTTGGACCGGTCCGGTCGGCTGGTTCTCGTCGCTCAAGGCGGTGTGCTTGGCCGCCAGGGCGTGCTGCCCGTCGCCGGCGATGAGGCGCCGGCAGCGGTCGGCCTTGGCCTGCAGGAACTCGGACAGTCGGCGCAGTCGGTGCTGCTTGGCGAGCACACCCCCTGCCGACCGGTGCTGTCATCCGATCAACGACGACCCCGCCGAAAGGGCACGCATTCGACCCGCGAACTCCTATGCGACCTCAACGCAGTACAGACATCACGGCCAGAACCGGACACGATCGCTACGGATGCACAGCGAATTGTGCGAGCCTGTGGACTGCTGACGGTTGGCGCAGAAAGCGGGGATCTGGCAAGTGAAGCAATTGAGGCCGGCGGTCCTGGCGGGCATCTTCGCCGCCTCCGGGGTGCTGTCCTGGGCGGGCGCTCGGCTGTGGAACGCGTACGGCACGCTGCCGGGCGTTCCGCTGGCCGCCCCCATCGTCCTGGGCGTCATCGCGGCGGTCCTGCTCGCGACGGCGCTGTCGATGCGCTCCCGGCTCAAGGCGCAGCGTGAGCGCCGGCCCGAGGCCAAGGGTGTGGAGCCGCTGATGGCGGCCCGTGCGGTGGTCTTCGGGCAGGCCAGTGCGCTGGTCGCGGCCCTGGTCGCGGGCGCGTACGGCGGTGTCGGCGTCTTCCTGCTGACCGAGGCCCTCGACGTGCCCGCCCGCCGCGACCAGGCCTGGTACGCCGGCTTCTCGGTCCTGGCGGGCGCGGCGGTCGTCGCCGCGGCGCTCTTCCTGGAGCACGTACTGAAGCTCCCGGAGGACGACGACACCCCGGAGGCCCCGGCCCGGGCCTGAGTCGTCAGCCGGGAGCGCGGACCAGGTGGCCGTTCACGAGGAAGCCGGGGTATGGGTCGAGGTCGTAGGTGTAGAGGGTGAAGGGCTTGGCGCCGGTGGCGGTGTGGGGCCGGACCTCCAACACGTTGGCCTGCATGGACTCCTTGAGCAGGAGGGGGTGCTCCTCGCGTTGGAAGGTGCCCCGCTGCCTCCAGGTATCGGAGATGTAGAGGCGCGATGCGCGCCCGGGAGCGCCGGCAGGTGTGAACTTCGCCCCGATGACCTCTGCCCATTCCCGCAGGAAGGGCACATTGGCGCTCGTCACGACCCGGCACCCCCAGTCTCCGCGGATACGGTGCCCGTCACCGTCCACGTAGCCGTCGAGGAAGCCATCGAAGGTTGCATCATCCCGCAGCACAACTCGGGGGAAACGCTGCCGCATGTGGTGGGCATCACCGCCCACGTACTGCCTCATCAGATCGGCGAGGTAAGACGCGACGACGCGCACTCGGAAGCCTGGGAGATCCCGCTGGAGATAACCCGAGGGCCGGGTGACCGGCTCCAAGCGGGCAGCGAGGCCGGTCGCCACCGTCAGGCACCCCGCATACCGGCTGGCAAAGCCCGCGTCATTGACGATGAGGGACACATAGTTCTTCCCGACCGTCCCGTCGGCACAGGTTGCACCCACCCAGTAGCCGAACTCATAACCGGACCGGGCCTTGAGCCGCTGGCGACACAATTTGCGCGGTGGAGTCCAGGCTACGGCGCTGCCCGCGGCCTCTGCCGCAGGCAGCCACCCGGCAGAGGTGGCCAGGAGCTGGTCCGGAGCCACGCGGAACGTCTGCCGGTCCGTAACCACATCCACGACTTCGCGGGCTTTGACGGCCTGCACCGCCGTCACAGTCGTCTGCACCGTCCGCGACCCGGTGAGCGTCCACAGTCGGTCACCCACGCTGACGGTTCCGGCCCGAGCGCGCCCGTCCACCCCGTTCACCACCTGCTTGCTCGGCAGCCCACCCATCCCGCCCCCTGATCAGCGATGATTCACCTGATCAACGACGTTATCGGACAGGTCTGACAATCCGGCTAGCGAGCCATGATCAGTGACATCGCCTCGTTGCGCGTCGCGGGGTCGCGGAGCTGGCCGCGGACCGCCGAGGTGATGGTCTTCGCGCCGGGCTTGCGGACGCCTCGCATGGTCATGCACATGTGCTCGCACTCGATGACCACGATGCACCCGCGCGGGTCCAGGATCTCCATCAGGGAGTCCGCTATCTGCGTGGTCAGCCGCTCCTGCACCTGGGGGCGGCGGGCGAACACGTCCACCAGGCGGGCCAGCTTGGACAGGCCGGTGATCTTGCCGTCCGTGGAGGGTATGTAGCCGACGTGCGCCACGCCGTGGAACGGGACGAGGTGATGTTCGCAGCTGGACATGACCTCGATGTCCTTCACCAGGACCATCTCGTCGTGGCCCAGGTCGAACGTCGTGGTCAGGACCTCTTCGGGCTTCTGGTAGAGGCCGGCGAATATCTCCTTGTAGGCCCGCGCCACGCGCGCCGGGGTCTCCAGGAGGCCCTCGCGGTCCGGGTCCTCGCCGACCGCGATCAGGAGCTCACGGACCGCCGCCTCGGCGCGCTTCTCGTCGAACACGCCGATCGTGCCCTCGTCGCCGGTCAGGGTCACTGGGTCCGTCATTGCTTCCTCGTTCCTGTAAAAGTGCCGCGCCCCCCAGGCTAGAACCTGGGGGGCGCGGCTTCCATTCCGGGTGGATCAGGCTTCGGGGCGGTCCTCGGGGGCCACCTCGATGCCCTTCTCCGTCGAGACCGGCGTGACGGCGGCGGCCGCCGACGTGCCGTTCGCGGAGTTCGTCAGCTGGAGCTCCTTGGGAGAGAGCACCGGCGGACGGGTGGAGGGGGTGCGGCGGGAGGAGCCGGTCCACGCGGGGCGGGCCGGACGCTTCACGATCGTCGAGAAGATCTCGGCGATCTGCTCCTTGTTCAGCGTCTCCTTCTCCAGCAGCGCGAGGACCAGGTTGTCGAGGATGTCACGGTTCTCGACGAGGATCTCCCAGGCCTCGTTGTGCGCGGTCTCGATGAGCTTCTTGACCTCTTCGTCGACCAGCGCCGCGACCTCTTCCGAGTAGTCCCGCGGGTGCGACATCTCGCGGCCCAGGAACGGCTCGGTGTTGTCGCCGCCGAACTTGATGGCCCCGAGGCGCTCGGTCATCCCGTACTGGGTGACCATCGCGCGGGCCGTCGCCGTGGCCTTCTCGATGTCGTTCGCCGCGCCCGTGGTCGGGTCGTGGAAGACCAGCTCCTCGGCCGCGCGCCCGCCCAGCATGTACGCGAGCTGGTCGAGCATCTCGTTGCGCGTGGTCGAGTACTTGTCCTCGTCGGGCAGGACCATGGTGTAGCCCAGTGCCCGGCCGCGGGACAGGATCGTGATCTTGTGGACCGGGTCGGAGTTCGGCGAGGCCGCCGCGACCAGGGCGTGTCCGCCCTCGTGGTACGCGGTGATCTTCTTTTCCCGGTCCGACATGATCCGGGTCCGCTTCTGCGGGCCCGCCACGACACGGTCGATGGCCTCGTCCAGCGAGTGGTTGTCGATCAGCTTCTTGTCCGAGCGGGCCGTGAGGAGCGCGGCCTCGTTCAGGACGTTGGAGAGATCGGCACCGGTGAAGCCGGGCGTGCGACGGGCGACCGCGCCCAGGTCGACGTCCGGGGCGACCGGCTTGCCCTTCTGGTGGACCTTGAGGATCTCCAGACGGCCCTGCATGTCCGGACGGTCGACCGCGATCTGCCGGTCGAAGCGGCCCGGGCGCAGCAGCGCCGGGTCGAGGATGTCGGGACGGTTCGTGGCGGCGATCAGGATGACGCCGCCCTTCACGTCGAATCCGTCCATCTCGACCAGCAGCTGGTTGAGGGTCTGCTCGCGCTCGTCGTGGCCGCCGCCGAGACCCGCACCGCGGTGCCGGCCGACGGCGTCGATCTCGTCGACGAAGACGATCGCCGGCGCGTTGGCCTTGGCCTGCTCGAACAGGTCACGGACACGCGAGGCACCGACACCGACGAACATCTCGACGAAGTCGGAACCGGAGATCGAGTAGAAGGGGACGCCGGCTTCACCCGCGACGGCGCGCGCGAGCAGGGTCTTGCCGGTGCCGGGCGGGCCGTACAGCAGCACGCCCTTGGGGATCTTGGCGCCGACGGCCTGGAACTTCGCCGGCTCCTGGAGGAACTCCTTGATCTCGTGGAGTTCCTCGACGGCCTCGTCCGAGCCCGCGACATCGGCGAACGTCGTCTTCGGGGTGTCCTTGGTGATGAGCTTGGCCTTGGACTTCCCGAAGTTCATGACTCGGGAGCCGCCGCCCTGCATCTGGTTCATCAGGAACAGGAAGACCACGACGATGAGGACGAAGGGCAGGAGCGAGAGCAGCACGCTCAGGAACGGGCTGGTCTTGTCCGGAGTGACGGAGTAGCCGTCCGGGATCTGACCGGCTTCGTACTTGGTCTGGAGGTTCTGGGCGAGCTGTACGCCCTGATCCCCGATGTAGTTGGCCTGGAACTTGGTGCCGTCGTGCTTGCCGAGCTTCTGGCCGTCGCTCAGCTCGATCTTGATCATCTGGCTGTCGCCGGTGGTCAGCTTGGCTGTCTCCACCTGGCCACTGTTGATCGCCTTGATGACCTCGCTGGTGTCCACCGACTTGTAGCCGCCGCCGGAGCCGACGACATTCATCAACACGACCACGGCGAGGACGGCCAGCACGATCCACATGACCGGCCCACGGAAGTATCGCTTCACGTCCATCCATACGGGGCGCAGAGCACCCCGTCCCTCCTGCCCGTAGGTAAATGCTGCTGTGAGTAAAGACTGTTCTTCGGAATGTACCCCTGTATTGTCACCCGCGGCCTCGTGGGACGGCTGACAGACCCGCCTTCCCCTGCTTCAACGGCGGGAATCGCCCCCAGGTTCCCCGGAGCTTCCGGGGCGCGCCGGGGGCGCGGGGCGGGAGCGGGGTCAGCCGCCGTAGACGTGCGGGGCGAGCGTGCCGACGAACGGCAGGTTGCGGTACTTCTCCGCGTAGTCGAGGCCGTAGCCGACGACGAACTCGTTCGGGATGTCGAAGCCGACCCACTTCACGTCGATCGCGACCTTCGCGGCGTCGGGCTTGCGCAGCAGCGTGACGACCTCGAGGGAGGCCGGCTGGCGCGAGCCCAGGTTCGACAGCAGCCAGGACAGCGTGAGGCCCGAGTCGATGATGTCCTCGACGATCAGGACGTGCTTGTCCTTGATGTCGGTGTCCAGGTCCTTGAGGATCCGCACCACACCGGAGGACTGGGTCCCGGCGCCGTACGAGGACACCGCCATCCAGTCCATGGTGAGCGGGGTGGACAAGGCACGCGCCAGGTCCGCCATCACCATCACCGCGCCCTTGAGGACGCCGACGATGAGCAGGTCCTTGCCCGCGTACTCCGCGTCGATCTTCGCGGCCAGCTCGGCCAGCTTCGCGTCGATCTCTTCCTTGGTGATGAGCACCGACTGGAGGTCGCCGCCCATGTCCTTCTCGTCCACCCGCATCACTTTCGTTGTCGGCCGGGGCTCCGGGGGTGCCCCCGGAGGACTCAGCCGTGTTTCAGCACCAATCAGCCCTGCCGGATGACAAGTCTGCCACCCTGCCGCTGGGCCTCGACCCGGCCGGGCAGGTTGATGGCGCCCTGACCGCGCCATCCGGTGATGAGGCGGTCGACTTCCTCGATGTGGCGGGCGAAGAGGGAGCCCGCGGGGGAACCGGCGGCAACCACGGCCCTGCGCAGCACCCGGCGGCGGACGGCCGGGGGCAGGGCGTACAGCTTGGCGCACTCCAGACGGCCGTCCTCGTCGCGTACGCCGCTCTCCGCCTCGGCGGCCCAGGCGTCCAGGGCGTCGGCGTCGTCGCGGGAGAGCTGGGCGGTGCGGGCGAGCGCTTCGACGACGCCCTTGCCCAGCGCCTTCTCCAGGGCGGGCAGTCCTTCGTGGCGCAGGCGGGAGCGGGTGTAGGCGGGGTCGATGTTGTGCGGGTCGTCCCAGACGGGGAGGGACTGGACCATGCAGGCCTTGCGGGCGGTCTGCCGGTCGACCTGGAGGAAGGGGCGGCGGTAGCGGTGGCTGCGGCCGGGTCCGCCGCTGACCTCCGCCATGCCGGAGAGGGAGCGGATGCCGGAGCCGCGGGCGAGGCCCAGCAGGACGGTTTCGGCTTGATCGTCCCGGGTGTGTCCGAGCAGCACGGCGGAGGCGCCCAGCCGGTCGGCGGCCTCGTCGAGGGCGCCGTAGCGGGCGTCGCGGGCCGCGGCCTCGGGACCGCCGTCGCGGCCGACGCGCACGGCGACGGATTCCACCGGGTCGAGGCCGAGGGCGGTCATGCGGATGACGACCTCGGCGGCGCGGAGGTCGGAGCCGGGCTGGAGTCCGTGGTCGACGGTGATGCCGCCGGCCCGGATGCCGAGCTTGGGCGCCTCGAAGGCCAGGGCGGAGGCGAGCGCCATGGAGTCGGCGCCGCCGGAGCAGGCGACGAGGACGAGTGGCAGGGGCCCGGTCGCGGTGCGGGGGCCGGCGACGGTGCCGGCACCGGACGGGATCCGGGGATGGCCGGTGAGGTCGGTGAGGACGTCGTGGAGTGCGCGGCGGACCGCCAGGCGTATCGCCGCGACCGCAGGATGGGGACCCATGTCCGGTGCCCTTCGATGGAGTTCGGATGCCTCGGAGGCTTCGGGGGGTGGAGCGTCGGGGGTGGAGCGTCGGGGGTGCCGGGGGGCGGCCCCCGCAGGGCGGGTATGTCACTCAGAGTGCGTCGATGGTGACAGAGCCGAGCCGTTCCCCGAGCATCGCACGCCCTTCCACGGCCCACGGTCCCTCGGACGGGTGATGCTGCTTCCCCCAACGAGACATGTTTACGCCCCCTGCGTCACGCCTATTCGCTCTCTTCGCTCCCCTTGCGGTGTACGCGGGCCACCCACTCCGCCGGCCTGGCGATCTCGGACTTCGTCGGCAGTGTGTTCGGAGAGGTCCAGACGCGGTTGAAGCCGTCCATGCCGACCTGGTCGACGACGGCGCGCACGAACCGCTCGCCGTCGCGGTACTGGCGCAGCTTGGCGTCGAGGCCGAGGAGCTTGCGCAGCGCGGCGTCGAGGCGGCCGGCGCCGCTGGCCCGGCGCTGCTGGAACTTCTCGCGGATCTCGGCGACCGAGGGCACCACCTGGGGGCCGACCCCGTCCATGACGAAGTCGGCGTGTCCCTCCAGCAGCGACATGACGGCGGTGAGCCGGCCCAGCACCTCGCGCTGCTCGGGGGTCTGCACGATCTCGACGAGGGAGCGGCCCTCGTCCCCGCGCTCGGCGTCGGGGCGGGCGCCCGAGAAGGACTGGGCGGCCTCGCGCAGCCGCTCCAGGACGGTGACGGGGTCGACTTCGGTGGCGCCGAGGAACGTCTGGATTTCGCCCTCGAGGTGGTCGCGCAGCCACGGGACGGCCGTGAACTGGGTACGGTGCGTCTCCTCGTGCAGGCAGACCCACAGCCGGAAGTCGTGCGGGTGCACCTCCAGCTCGCGCTCGACGTGAACGATGTTCGGGGCGACGAGCAGCAGCCGGCCGCCGCCGGCGGTGGAGCCGGGCAGGTCGCGGGAGACCGGCGCGAAGGTCTCGTACTGGCCGAGGACCCGGGAGGCCAGGAAGCTCAGCAGCATGCCCAGCTCGACGCCGGTGACCTTGCCGCCGACCGCGCCGAAGACGGCCGCTCCGGGGGTGCCCGCGCGGCGGTCCTGCAACTTGCCGAGGAGCGGCTGGAGCAGCTCGCGGAAGCCGGCCACGTTGGCCTTGACCCAGCCGGCCCGGTCGACGACCAGGACGGGGGTGTCGTTGACCGGTGTCCCGTCCGGGATCATCCGGGTGAACTCGCGTACGTGCCGTTCCGAGGTCCTGGCGTGTCCGCGCAGCTCCGCGACGACGGCCCGGGCCTCGTCCCGGCTGACCTCCGGGCCGGGCCGCACCAGCCGGGTCGCGGTCGCCACCGCGAGGTTCCAGTCGACCATCTCCGCACCACCGATGCTCGTCATGCGTCAACCGTACGTGGACCTTCGCCCGGGCGGACCCCCTACGGCGCGGCCGCCACCGCCGCAGCCAGCTTGTCGAGGCCCTTCTCGGCGGCCGTGCCGTCCGCGCTGCCCGCCGTCAGGAAGGCGAAGGCGAGGAGCCGGCCGGAGCGGTCGACGACGGTGCCGGCGAGGGAGTTCACTCCGGTCAGGGTGCCCGTCTTGGCGCGGAGCAGGCCGGCGGCCGGTGAGCCGCCGGAGTTGCGGGCGCGCAGGGTGCCGGTGAATCCGGCGACGGGCAGGCCGGTGAGGACGGGCCGCAGCTCGGGCCGCTGCGGGTCGGCGGCCTTGGCGAGCAGGGCCGTCAGCAGGCCGGTGCTGACCCTGTCGGCGCGGCTGAGCCCGCTGCCGTCGGCGAAGCGGGAGCCGGAGACGTCGACGCCGAGGGCGGCGAGCCTGGCGGTGACGGCCTTCTCACCGCCTTCGAAGCTGGCGGGCTCGCCGGAGGCGAGGGCGGTCTGGCGGGCGAGGGCCTCGGCGATGTCGTTGTCGCTGTGGGTCAGCATCCGCTCGACGAGTCCGGCCAGCGGGGTGGAGTGGGTGGCCGCCAGCGGCTGGGCGCCTTCGGGGGCCTTGGCCCGGGCGGGTGCGCCGGTGACCTTGATCCCGCGCTCGGTCAGCAGGCCGGCGAAGGCCCGGGCGGCGTCCCCGGACGGGTCGCCGGTGCGCTCCACGGGCCCGGAGGTGGAGTCGTCGGGGCGGCCCTCGTCGGCCATCAGGGCGGTGACGGGCGCGATGTTGGGGTTGTTGTCGCCGATCGGGTGGCGGACGGGGCCGGTGTAGAGGCCGTCGTCGTAGCCCAGGCTCACGCTGTCGGTGCCGGCGGCCTTGAGGGCCTGGGCGGTGTCGGCGGCGAGGGCGACCAGGCTGCCGCCGGATCCGGCCGGGCTCTTCTTCTTGGCGGTGAGGGAGGGGTCGCCGCCGCCGACGAGGAGGATCTGGCCGGGGGCCGCGCCGGGCACGACGGCGGTGCGGATCCGGTGCTCGGGCCCCAGGGCGGCCAGGGCCGCCGCCGCGGTGGCGATCTTGATGGTGGAGGCGGGGGTCATCGCGTTCCGCGCCCCCGACTCGTACAGCACCTGCCCGGTGGCGGTATCGACGACGGAGGCGGTGCGGACGGTGCCGAGCGCGGGGTCGGCGAGCAGCGGCCGCAGGGCCGCGGCGAGGCCGTCGGGGGCCGCGGCCGCCTGGGGGCGCGGGGCTCCGGGGCCGATCGCGCCGAGCACCCCGGGGGCACTGGGGGCGGCCTGCGGGAAGGTGCCGGAGCCGGGGCCGGCACCGTGATCTGCGCCACCCGTAAGACTCCAGGAGGCGGCCCTGTCCCGCTCGGCCTTACGCTGGCCGGAGTCCCACGGACCGGAGGCGGTCACCACTGCCGCCGACAGGGCGAGGCCGGCGGCGGCCGAGCCCGCGACGAGCTGCCACGTCTTGATCAATGGCACCTCGGACCAGCCCCTTTCGCGATCACACATATGCGTGAGGGACACTTAACCACTGCGTCTTGCCGCGAGCATGGCACCCCACCCGCAGGGTGGGGCCGGACGCGCGCGTATTTGAATCAAATGCCGTCCCGAAGCGATTCGGACTGCTGAAGCTGATCATGGAGGAGCAGGACGTGGAGTTCGACGTCACCATCGAGATCCCCAAGGGTTCGCGGAACAAGTACGAGGTGGACCACGAGACCGGCCGGATCCGTCTGGACCGTCGCCTCTTCACCTCGACCAGCTACCCGGCCGACTACGGCTTCGTCGAGAACACCCTCGGCGAGGACGGCGACCCGCTGGACGCGCTGGTCATCCTCGACGAGCCGACCTTCCCGGGCTGCCTGATCAAGTGCCGCGCCATCGGCATGTTCCGCATGACGGACGAGGCGGGCGGCGACGACAAGCTGCTGTGCGTGCCGGCCTCCGACCCCCGTGTCGAGCACCTGCGCGACATCCACCACGTGTCCGAGTTCGACCGCCTGGAGATCCAGCACTTCTTCGAGGTCTACAAGGACCTGGAGCCGGGCAAGTCGGTCGAGGGCGCGAACTGGGTCGGCCGGACCGAGGCCGAGGCCGAGATCGAGGCCTCGTACAAGCGTCTCGAGGCGCAGGGCGGCCACCACTAGGCTCCGCCGGTGAGCAGGTCGGTGGGGGTTCCCCCCGCCGGCCCCTCTGGCTCGACTGCGGGCGGCACCCCTTGACGGGGGTGCCGCCCGCAGTCGCGTTCATGCCCAGTCTCTTATACACAACTGACGCAGCCGACGATAGGGAGGGAGTAGATCTCGAAGGTCGCCGTATCATAAAAAACCCGGGGCGGGGGCG
>NZ_JBHXNP010000040.1:0-71093 GCF_042719495.1 Streptomyces sp. NPDC058525 | reverse complement strand
ATCGCCCAGCTCCAGCGCGAGCGCGTACTTGAAGTCGATCCTCGCCCGGACCGCCTCCGCGGCCTGCCGGTCCGTCAGCCCCTCTACGAACTGCAACACCAGCACGAGCGCCAACCGGCCCGGTGACCAGGCAGGCTTCCCTCGCGCTGGGAACAGATCCGCGAACTGCGCGTCACTGAACAGGCACCCCAGCTCATCCCTGACCCGGATCGCCAGGCTCCCCTTCGGGAACGCGGCCCGCGCCACCCGCACTGTCTCCGCCGGGATCTCACCCGGCTCCTTCGGCTGCATCGACATCGACACCCACCCCAAACGACAACGTCGGCCTTCAAGACCACAACCGGGTCTTGAAGGCCGACGTCACGCGAGCCCCCGAATAAACCAACAGCATCCGAATTCCGTGCGGGGGCCTCTTCGCACCCGTTACGAGCCCTGGAGGGGCTGCTGCCGCGGTTGGAGGTCGAACCGCCGGCTGTCGCGCAGAACCGGCTCGCGGTCGAGAGCGTTCCCGTAGGCTCCCCAAACGCGCGCCGAGAAAGGGGCCTTCCGGTCCTGGACGGATGCCCTGGGTCTGTACGAGGCTCTGGGGGCCGGGCGGGCCGGTGAGGCGCGCGGTCTGATGGCCCGTTGACGGAGCGGTGCGCCGTTCCCGTTTGTCAAGCGGATTTTTGGGTTCAGGTGTCCGCATACCGACCGTGACACTCCGGAAGGTGAGCTAACAGTCCGTTTCGCACGTGTCTGTCTCCTATCCGTTTGTCCGGATTTCGGGTTTTGGACATGCGGTGATGTTGTGAAAACGAGACCACTTAAGTGTGGTTTACGGTCTGGGCGTCCCTGAGGATGGCTCCATTGAGCTCGGGTCAATGGGTCACGCGCTGTGGGGAGCGCCGACTCACGAGCACACACGATGGGGCCGGAATTCGCTGTCAGGGGTGTCAGCGGGTGCCGGGCCCTTCACGTATCGACAGTGACTCCTGAGGAGGCAATTACCCATGCGCGGAGCAACGAGCGCCAAGTGGGTCGCGGGTGCCGTCATCGTGGCGATGGCTGCCACGGCTTGCAGCACCAGCAAGGACGAGGCCGGCAGCAAGGCCGGTGGCAACATCACCGTGGTGCTCGGCGAGCCGCAGCACGGTCTCGTGGGCCAGAACACCGCCGAGTCCGAAGGCGCTGAGGTCCTCAACGCGCTCTTCACCGGTCTGGTCGAGTACGACAACAAGACCAACGAGCCGAAGCTCGCGGTCGCCGAGTCCATCGAGACCACGGACTCGAAGGTCTGGACGATCAAGCTGAAGGACGGCTACACCTTCCACAACGGTGAGAAGGTCGACGCGCAGTCGTTCGTCCGCGCCTGGAACTGGGGCGCCAACCAGGACAACGCCGCCGAGGGCCTGCCGTTCTTCGACAAGATCGAGGGCTCCGAGGAGCTGGCGCCGGGCAAGGACAAGAAGCCCACGACCACCGAGCTCAAGGGCCTGAAGGTCGTCGACGAGAAGACCTTCACCGTCACGCTGAAGGCTCCGTTCTCCCAGTTCAAGACCATGCTGGGCTACAACGCCTTCTACCCGCTGCCCAAGGCCTTCGAAGCCGACCCGAAGAAGTTCGGCGAGGCCCCGATCGGCAACGGTGCCTTCCAGATGGACGGCGCCTGGGAGCACAACAAGCAGATCAAGATCAAGCGCTACGACAAGTTCGGTGGCGAGAAGGCGAAGCTCGAGGGCGTCACCTTCAAGATCTACGACAACCTGGACACGGCGTACAACGACCTCCGCGCCGACACCATCCAGATCGTCGACAAGCTCCCGATCTCGGCGATGGCCACCGTCTCCCAGGAGTTCGGCGACCGTTACCTGTACAAGCCGGAGTCGGGCGTCGGCTACGTCGGCCTCCCGCTGAAGACCAACCCCGAGGCGTTCGGCAAGGTCGAGATCCGCAAGGCGATCTCGATGGCCATCGACCGGGAAGCCATCACGAAGACCATCTTCAACGGCACCCGCAAGCCGGCCGATGACTTCATCAGCCCCATCATCCCGGGTTACCGCAAGGGCGCCCTGGGTGAGGTCGGTACGTACAACCCGACCAAGGCCAAGGAGCTCTACACCCAGGCCGGCGGCATCCCCGGCAACAAGATCGAGCTCGGCTACAACGCCGACGGCGGCCACAAGGAGTGGATCGAGGCCGTCGCCAACCAGCTGAAGGCGAACCTCGGCATCGAGGTCACCGCCAAGCCGTTCGCCAAGTTCGGCGACATGCTCACCGACCTGGGCGACCAGAAGTACAAGGGCGCGTTCCGTATGGCGTGGTCCATGGACTACCCGGCGGCCGAGAACTACCTCCGTCCGATCTTCTCGAAGATCGCGATCGAGCACGGCTCCAACTACGGCGCCTACGAGAGCCCCGAGTTCGAGGCGCTCATGGACCAGGCCGACAAGACCGCCAACGAGGCGGAGGCCATCAAGCTGTACCAGCAGGCCGATGACGTGATCATCAAGGACCTGCCGTACATCCCGATCTTCACCTACATGTCTTCCTCGGCCTACTCCAAGTCCGTGAAGAACGTTGAGATCGACGCCCAGGGCCGCATGGACCTGGCCAAGGTCGAGCTCAACTAACACCCTTCTTCACACCAAGGGGACATCGGGGGCGGACAGGCGGAATCAGGTTTCCGTCTGTCTGCCCCTTCCCCCTGCTCTTCTGTTGGAGGTCTGATGGGCCGCTACCTCATCCGCCGACTCATACAGGCGATCCCTGTACTGTTCGGTGCCACATTCCTGATCTACGCGCTGACTCTCGGGCTGGGCGACCCCGTCCAGGCACTTGCCGGTGAGAAGAAGGCAGACCCGCTCGTCGCGGCGATGCTGCGCCAGAAGTACCACCTCGACGACCCCTTCCTGCTCCAGTACTGGAACTACATCACCAATGTGTTCCAGGGGAACTTCGGCGAAACGCTGAACGGGCGTCAGGTGCTCGACCTCATCACCGAGGCCTTCCCGTACACGATCAACCTCGCGATCGTCGCGTTCGTCATCGAGGCCGTGTTCGGTGTGCTCGCGGGCATCATGGCGGCTCTTCGCCGAGGCAAGTTCCTCGACCAGCTGGTGCTGCTGTCGACGCTGTTCCTCATCTCGATCCCGGTGTTCGTGACCGGCTTCATGCTCCAGCTCATCCTCGGAGTGGAAGCGAAAGCCATCGGCATCGACTTCTTCCCCGTCTCCTTCAACGAGGCCGACGGGTTCAAGGCGTACATCCTCCCCGGCTACATCCTGGCCTCGACCTCTCTGGCGTACGTCGCACGGCTGACGCGCACCAGCATGATGGAGACCATGCGCGCGGACTACGTCCGCACCGCGACGGCCAAGGGCCTGCCGCGCCGTCGGGTCGTGGTCAACCACGCGCTGCGCAACGCCCTCATCCCGATCGTCACGTTCCTCGGCGCCGACCTCGGCGCTCTGATGGGTGGCGCGGTCATCACCGAGAACATCTTCAACATCAACGGCATCGGCGGCCTGATCGCCCAGGCCATCCGCCTCGACCAGGGCACCGTACTCGTCGGCGTGGTCACGCTCCTCGTCCTCGTGTACCTCATCGCCAACCTGATCGTGGACCTGCTCTACGCCGTGCTCGACCCGAGGATCCGCTATGCGTGACACAACTTCGGTGGAGGACTCGATGACCGACACCCAGACCGCCGGGGCCCCCACGGCCGGCGCCACCGTCGGCAAGGGCGGCAAGAACGCGGAGAAGAAGCCGGAGCGCGTCGCGAGCCTGTGGTCCGACGCCGTTCACGACCTGCGCCGCAACCCGGTGTTCCTGGTCGGTGCGTTTCTGGTCCTCTGCCTGTTGGTGCTCGCCGCCGTACCGCAGGCGTTCACCAACGGGAGCCCGTTCGAGGCCACGGCGTGCACGCTGCAGGACTCTCTCAAGCGTCCGACCGGCGAGCACTGGTTCGGCTTCGACATCCAGGGCTGCGACATCTACACGCGCACCATCTGGGCCACGCGCAACTCCGTGATCGTCGGCATCGTCACCACCACGGTCGTACTGCTCGTCGGTGGCGCCCTCGGTCTGATGGCGGGCTGGCTCGGCGGTGTCTGGGACAGCATCCTGTCCCGTATCACCGAGATCTTCTTCGCGATCCCGCTGCTCCTCGGCGGCATGCTCATCATGTCGGGCCTGAAGGGCAACGCCTGGACCGTCTCGCTCGTGATGGCGACGCTCGGCTGGCCTCAGATCTTCCGCATCATGCGCTCCTCGGTGCTCCAGAACAAGAACAACGACTACGTGATGGCCGCCCGCGCCCTTGGCGCAGGCACCCTGCGCATCACGATGCGGCACATCCTGCCGAACGCCGTCGCCCCCGTCATCGTGATCGGCGCGATCAGCCTCGGTGTGTACATCGGTGCGGAGGCTGCCCTGTCCTACCTGGGCATCGGCGTCCAGCCCCCCGAGATCTCCTGGGGTCTCATGGTGAGCGACGCGAAGGACCGCTTCCTCCAAGCACCCCACGTGCTCCTCTTCCCGGCCGGCGCGCTGAGCATCACGGTGCTCGCGTTCATCATGGTCGGCGACGCGGTGCGCGACGCCCTCGACCCGAAGCTGCGCTGAGGAAGGGCGTACGTTGACCATCATCGACAAGACCTCGAACGTCCCCGCGCCCCGCTCGGCGCCGGAGGGCACCCCGCTCCTCGAAGTGCGCGACCTGCACGTCGAGTTCCACACCCGCGACGGTGTCGCCAAGGCAGTCAACGGCGTCTCGTACTCCGTGAACGCCGGCGAGACCCTCGCCGTCCTCGGCGAGTCCGGCTCGGGCAAGTCCGTGACGGCGCAGGCCATCATGGGCATCCTCGACATGCCCCCCGGCAGGATCCCGTCCGGCGAGATCCTGTTCCAGGGCACCGACCTGCTGAAGCTCCCGGCCGAGGAGTTCCGCAAGGTCCGCGGCCAGAAGATCGCGATGATCTTCCAGGACGCGCTGTCCTCGCTGAACCCGGTGCACACCGTCGGCGCCCAGCTCGGCGAGATGTTCCGCGTCCACCGCGGCCTGTCCAAGAAGGACGCCACGGCCAAGGCCGTCGAGCTCATGGACCGGGTGAAGATCCCCGCCGCCAAGGCGCGCGTGGGCGACTACCCGCACCAGTTCTCCGGCGGTATGCGCCAGCGCATCATGATCGCCATGGCGATGGCCCTGGAGCCCGACCTGATCATCGCCGACGAGCCCACCACGGCTCTCGACGTGACGGTCCAGGCCCAGGTGATGGACCTGCTCGCGGAACTCCAGCGCGAGATGAACATGGGCCTCATCCTGATCACCCACGACCTCGGCGTCGTCGCCGACGTCGCGGACAAGATCGCCGTCATGTACGGCGGCCGGATCGTCGAGAACGCCCCGGTGCACGAGATCTACAAGAACCCGGCGCACCCGTACACCCGCGGCCTGCTGGACTCGATCCCGCGTCTGGACCAGAAGGGCCAGGAGCTCTACGCGATCAAGGGCCTGCCGCCCAACCTGCTCAACATCCCCTCGGGCTGCGCCTTCAACCCGCGCTGCCCCAAGGCGCAGGACATCTGCCGCACCGACGTGCCGGTCCTGCACCAGGTGACCGCGCAGGACGGCACCGAGCTGTCCGGCCGCACCAGCGCGTGCCACTTCTGGAAGGAGCAGATCCATGGCTGAGCTCACCAAGAACGTCACCGAGCGCGAGCCGATCCTCCAGGTCCGCAACCTGGTCAAGCACTTCCCGCTGACCCAGGGCATCCTGTTCAAGAAGCAGGTCGGTGCGGTCAAGGCGGTCGACGGGATCTCCTTCGACCTCTACCAGGGCGAGACCCTCGGCATCGTGGGCGAGTCCGGCTGCGGCAAGTCCACCGTCGCCAAGCTCCTGATGAGCCTGGAGACCGCCACCTCCGGTGAGGTCTTCTACAAGGGCCAGGACATCACCAAGCTGTCGGCCAAGGCCCTCAAGGCCGTGCGCCGCAACATCCAGATGGTGTTCCAGGACCCGTACACCTCGCTGAACCCGCGCATGACGGTCGGCGACATCATCGGCGAGCCGTACGAGATCCACCCCGAGGTGGCTCCCAAGGGCGACCGGCGCCGCAAGGTCCAGGAGCTCCTGGACGTCGTGGGCCTCAACCCCGAGTACATCAACCGCTACCCGCACCAGTTCTCCGGCGGCCAGCGCCAGCGCATCGGCATCGCCCGCGGCCTCGCGCTCAACCCGGAGATCATCATCTGCGACGAGCCGGTCTCCGCGCTCGACGTGTCGGTGCAGGCGCAGGTCATCAACCTGATGGAGAAGCTCCAGGACGAGTTCAACCTGTCCTACGTCTTCATCGCGCACGACCTGTCGATCGTCCGGCACATCTCGGACCGCGTGGGCGTCATGTACCTCGGCAAGATGGCCGAGATCGGCACCGACACGCAGATCTACGACCACCCGACGCACCCCTACACCCAGGCGCTGCTGTCGGCGGTCCCGGTGCCGGACCCCGAGGTCCGCGAGAACCGCGAGCGCATCATCCTCACCGGCGACGTCCCGTCCCCGGCCAACCCGCCGTCGGGCTGCCGCTTCCGCACCCGCTGCTGGAAGGTCCAGGACAAGTGCGCCACCGAGGAGCCGGTGCTGGCGATCCCGGAGCGCTTCAAGGGCCAGGACATCTTCGCCGCGCACGAGTCGGCGTGCCACTTCGCGGAGGAGAAGGCCATCCTGGCCGTCTGACCCGCACCGCGCACGACCGAACGGCCGGCCCCCGGCGCCACTCACCGGCGCCGGGGGCCGGCCGTTTCGGCGTACCCGGGCGTACCCGGGCGTACCCGGGCGCACCGGTGGCGGGCGGGCGGAAAACCCGTGCGGAGAAAGCCGGTTGCGGCCGCCGCCCGGGCGGGCCGAGAGTGGGGCGATGACCGCCATGCTGACCGTCCGGCCCGCCGGGCCCGGGGACGCGTCCGACATCTGCGCCCTGCTCAACGCCGTCGACATGATCGAGATCGGCCGTCCGGAGACCGACCTCGGCACCGTCGAGGCCGATCTGCACCACCCCGACGTCGACCTGGCCCGCGACTCCTGGCTCGCCTTCCAGGACGGCCGGCTCGTCGCCTACGCCCTGGTCTGGGCCGACTCCGGGCCCGGCCGCGTCGACGGGGACCACTACGTCCTGCCCGCCCACCCGGGGGCCGCCCTCCGGCTGCTGGAGCTGATGGAGGCCCGGGCCCGCGAACTGGCCGCCGGGGCCGGGCCGGGCAGACTGCGGCTCCAGCTCAACATCAAGCCCACCCTCGACCTCTCCCTGCTCACCGGCCGCGGCTACCGCACCGTACGCCGCTACCAGGTCATGACCCGGGCCGTGAACCCGGCCGCCGACCCGGCCCCCGTCCCGCCCGCCGGGCTCACCCTGCGCGACTGCGCCGCCGACGAGGCCGACCGCCGCCGCGCCCACGCCCTGGTCGAGGAGACCTTCGCGGCCCACTTCGGCCATGTGGACCGCGCGTACGAGGCCTGGCTGGACCACCTGGACGCACGCCGTCTCGACTGGTCCCTGGTCTGGATCGCCTCCCTGCCCGGCGAGGGCGACGTGGCCGTACTGCTCACCCGGGACGACCGGACGAGCATGGGCTGGCTGAGCCACATCGGCGTACGGAAGAACCTGCGCGGCCGCGGCATCGGCGGCCACCTGCTCCGGCACTGCTTCGCGGCCTACGCGGCGCGCGGCCGGGACACCGTGGGCCTGGGCGTGGACATCCACAACGAAACCGGCGCACTCGCGCTCTACGAGGCGCACGGCATGGGCCTGCACTACGCCGTCGACACCTGGGAGCTGCCTTTGCACTCGCAGGGGTGACAGCCGGGGGACGCGCGGGTGCAATCGGTCGAACCAAGGGTGTATGGGACTCCACATAGGGTGACATTGGCCCCTAAGCGAGTCTCGGGATCCCTAGGAGGCACTCCATGCGCGGAGCCACCCACGCCAAGTGGGCCGCATGTGCAATGGCCGTCGCCCTCGCGGCGACGGCCTGCGGCGGCGGAAGCGACGGCGGCGGGGGCGGTGGCGACGGCGCGGGGATCGTCAGCTCCTCCTGGGGTGACCCGCAGAACCCGCTGGAGCCGGCCAACACCAACGAGGTGCAGGGCGGCAAGGTACTGGACATGCTGTTCCGGGGTCTGAAGCGCTACGACCCGAAGACCGGTGAGGCGCTGGACTTCCTCGCCGAGAAGATCGAGACCACCGACAGCCAGAACTTCACGATCACGCTGAAGGACGGCTGGAAGTTCAGCAACGACGAGCCCGTCACCGCCGAGTCCTTCGTGGACGCCTGGAACTACGCGGCGGACGTCCGCAACAAGCAGAACAACTCGCCGTTCTTCTCGGACATCGTCGGCTACGAGGATCTGCACCCGGCCTCCGGCGACCCCAAGACGAAGACGATGAAGGGCCTCGTCGTCAAGGACCCCAAGACCTTCACCGTCGCCCTGAAGGAGAAGTTCTCCACCTGGCCCGAGACCCTCGGCTACCAGGCCTTCTCCCCGCTGCCCAAGGCCTTCTTCACCGACCACGCCGGCTGGCTCGCCAAGCCGATCGGCAACGGCCCGTACACGGTGGACTCGTACACCAAGGGCACCGGCATGAAGCTGCGCAAGTGGGACGGCTACCCCGGCGCGGACAAGGCGCAGAACGGCGGCGTCGACCTCAAGGTCTACACGGACAACAACACCGCCTACACCGACCTGATCTCCGGCAACCTCGACCTCGTCGACGACGTCCCGGCGCAGCAGCTGAAGAACGTCGCGAACGACCTCGGCGACCGCTACATCAACCAGCCCGCCCTGATCATCCAGACCCTCACCTTCCCGCTGTACGACCCCCAGTGGAGCAAGGAGGGCATGGAGAAGGTCCGCCGCGGCATCTCCATGGCGATCAACCGCGACGAGATCACCAAGCAGATCTTCCGGGACACCCGCACCCCCGCCAAGGACTGGACCTCCCCGGCCCTCGGCGACAAGGGCGGCTTCAAGTCCACCGTCTGCGGCGAGGCCTGCACCTTCGACCCCGCCGAGGCCAAGAAGCTCATCGAGGAGGGCGGCGGACTGCCCGGCGGCAAGGTCACGCTGACCTCCAACGTGGACACCGGATCGCACCGCGACTGGATGGACGCCGTCTGCAACAGCGTCAACAACGCGCTGGGCGAGGGCCCCGTCTGCACCGTCAACCCCATCGGCACCTTCGCCGACTTCCGCAACCAGCAGACGAACTTCAAGCTGACCGGCCCCTTCCGCTCCGGCTGGCAGGCCGACTACCCGCTGATCCAGAACTTCCTCGAGCCGCTGTACTACACCGGGGCCTCCGCCAACTACGGCAAGTTCAACAACCCGGAGTTCGACAAGCTCGTCGACCAGGCCAACCAGGAGAGCGACGCCGCCAAGGCGACCGCCACCTTCCAGGACGCCGAGAAGATCCTCGCCGAGCAGATGCCGTCCATCCCGCTCTGGTACCAGAACGGCAGCGCCGGGCACTCCGAGCGGATCACCGACGTGGCGCTCAACCAGTTCAGCGTGCCGGTCTACGACCAGATCAAGGTCAGCTGACCCACCGACGGATCGATCCTGGAGCAGTCCATGGGACGTTATGTGATCCGGCGGCTGCTCCAGATGATCCCCGTGTTCATCGGCAGCACCTTCCTGATCTTCTTCATGGTGTACGCGCTCGGTGACCCGGTCGCCGCCCTCTTCGGCGACAAGGCACCCGACCCCGCCACCGCCGCCCGCATCCGCAAGGACCTCTACCTCGACCGCCCCCTGTGGGAGCAGTACCTCCACTACATGGGCCAGATCTTCCAGGGCGACTTCGGCACGGCCTTCAACGGCCAGAAGGTCACCGAACTCATGGCGACGGCCTTCCCCGTCACCCTGCGCCTGACCATCGTCGCGATCCTCATCGAGATCGTCGTCGGCATCACCCTCGGCGTGGTCAGCGGACTGCGCCGCGGCAAGGCCATCGACACCTCCGTACTCGTGATGACCCTCGTCGTCATCTCGGTGCCCACCTTCGTGACGGGCTACCTGCTCCAGTTCCTCTTCGGCGTCCAATGGGGCTGGGTCCGGCCCACCGTCTCCCCGGACGCCCCCTTCAGCGAGCTGATCCTGCCCGGCATCGTGCTCGCCCTCGTCTCCCTCGCGTACGTCACCCGGCTCTCGCGCACCTCCATCGCCGAGAACGTCAAGGCCGACTACGTCCGCACCGCCGTCGCCAAGGGACTGCCGCGCCGCCGGGTCATCACCCGCCACCTGCTGCGCAACTCCCTGATCCCGGTGGTCACCTTCATCGGCACCGACATCGGCGCGCTGATGGGCGGCGCCATCGTCACCGAGCGGATCTTCAACATCCACGGCGTCGGCTACCAGCTCTACCAGGGCATCCTGCGCAACAACGCGCCCACCGTGGTCGGCTTCGTGACCATCCTCGTCATCGTCTTCCTGCTGGCGAACCTGCTCGTCGACCTGCTCTACGCGGTCCTGGACCCGAGGATCCGTTATGCCTGAGCCCGAGCGCCCCGACGCCTACGACCCCGTGGGCCCCGGACCGAACGAAGCGGTGTCACCCACCGGCCAGGGCGGAGCCATGGACCTTGCCCTGGAGGAGGGGGAGAGCCTCGAGAAGAGCCTCGCCCCCGGACCCGGCGGAGCCGGCCCGTCCGACAAGCCCCGCTCGCTGTGGTCCGATGCCTGGCACCAGCTGCGCCGCAACCCCGTCTTCGTCATCTCCTCCCTGCTGATCCTCTTCCTCGTCGTCATCGCGATCTGGCCCCAGCTCATCGCGAGCGGCGACCCCCTCAGCTGCGACCTGTCCAAGTCCCAGGAGGGCTCCTCCCCGGGCCACCCCTTCGGCTACGACACCCAGGGCTGCGACGTGTACACCCGTACCGTCTACGGCGCCCGCGCTTCCATCACCGTGGGCGTGTGCGCCACCCTCGGCGCCGCCCTGCTCGGCTCCGCGCTCGGCGGGCTCGCCGGCTTCTTCGGCGGCTGGTGGGACGCGCTGCTCTCCCGGGTCGCGGACATCTTCTTCGGCATCCCGGTGATCCTCGGCGGCCTGGTCTTCCTGTCCGTCGTCACCAGCACCACCGTCTGGCCCGTGGTCGGCTTCATCGTGCTGCTGGGCTGGCCGCAGCTCGCCCGCATCGCCCGCGGCTCGGTGATCACCGCCAAACAGAACGACTACGTCCAGGCCGCCCGGGCGCTCGGCGCCGGCAACGGCCGGATGCTGCTGCGGCACGTGGCGCCGAACGCCGTTGCGCCCGTCATCGTCGTCGCCACCATCGCGCTCGGCACCTACATCGCCCTGGAAGCCACCCTGTCCTTCCTCGGCGTGGGCCTGCGCCCGCCCACGGTCTCCTGGGGCATCGACATCTCCAACGCGGCCTCGCAGATCCGCAACGCCCCGCACATGCTGCTCTGGCCGGCCGGCGCGCTCAGCCTGACCGTGCTCGCCTTCATCATGCTCGGCGACGCGGTGCGCGACGCCCTCGACCCCAAGCTGCGCTGAGGAGCCCCGCACATGCTGCTCGAAGTCCGCGACCTGCACGTGGAATTCAAGACGCGCGACGGAGTCGCGAAGGCGGTCAACGGCGTCGACTACTCGGTGGACGAGGGCGAGACGCTCGCCGTGCTCGGCGAGTCGGGCTCCGGCAAGTCGGTGACCGCGCAGGCCGTCATGGGGATCCTGGACATGCCGCCGGGCCGGATCGCGGGCGGCGAGATCCTCTTCAAGGGCCAGGACCTGCTCAAGATGAAGGAGGATGACCGGCGCAGGATCCGCGGCGCCGAGATGGCGATGATCTTCCAGGACGCCCTGTCCTCCCTGAACCCCGTCCTCAGCGTGGGCGCGCAGCTCGGCGAGATGTACGAGGTCCACCGCGGGATGTCCCGCAAGGACGCCAAGGGCAAGGCCGTCGAGCTGATGGACCGGGTGAAGATCCCGGCGGCCAAGCAGCGCGTGGGGGACTACCCGCACCAGTTCTCCGGCGGCATGCGCCAGCGCATCATGATCGCGATGGCGCTGGCCCTGGAACCCTCGCTGATCATCGCCGACGAGCCGACCACCGCCCTGGACGTCACCGTCCAGGCCCAGGTGATGGACCTGCTGGCCGAGCTCCAGCGCGAGCTCAACATGGGCCTCATCCTGATCACCCACGACCTCGGCGTGGTCGCCGACGTCGCGGACAAGATCGCCGTCATGTACGCGGGCCGGATCGTGGAGGCGGCCCCCGTCCACGCGATCTACCGGGCACCCGCCCACCCCTATACGAGGGGCCTGCTGGACTCCATCCCGCGCCTGGACCAGAAGGGCCAGGAGCTGTACGCCATCAAGGGCCTGCCCCCGAACTTGCTGGCCATCCCGCCCGGTTGCGCCTTCAACCCGCGCTGCCCGATGGCGCAGGCCGTCTGCCGGGCCGAGGTCCCGCCGCTGGCGCAGGTCGCCGAGGACCGGACCAGCGCCTGCTACTTCTGGACGGAGTGCCTCCATGCCTGAGTCCCTTCTGGAAGTGAAGGACCTGGTCAAGCACTACCCGTTGACCCAGGGCATCGTCATCCGCAAGCAGATCGGCGCGGTCAAGGCCGTCGACGGGGTGTCCTTCGGGCTGCGCGCGGGGGAGACGCTCGGCATCGTGGGCGAGTCCGGCTGCGGCAAGTCCACCGTGGCCAAGATGCTGGTCAACCTGGAGCGGCCGACGGCCGGCGCGATCTCGTACAAGGGCGAGGACATCACGAAGCTGTCGGGCAAGGCCCTCAAGGCCGTGCGCCGCAACATCCAGATGGTGTTCCAGGACCCGTACACCTCGCTGAACCCGCGCATGACGGTCGGCGACATCATCGGCGAGCCGTACGAGATCCACCCCGAGGTCGCCCCGAAGGGCGACCGGCGCCGCAAGGTCCAGGAGCTGCTGGACGTGGTCGGGCTGAACCCCGAGTACATCAACCGCTACCCGCACCAGTTCTCCGGCGGCCAGCGCCAGCGCATCGGCATCGCCCGCGGCCTGGCCCTGCGGCCCGAGATCATCGTCGCCGACGAGCCGGTCTCCGCGCTCGACGTGTCCGTCCAGGCGCAGGTGATCAACCTGCTGGCCCGCCTGCAGGACGAGTTCGACCTGTCGTACGTGTTCATCGCGCACGACCTGTCGATCGTCCGGCACATCTCCGACCGGGTCGGCGTCATGTACCTCGGCCGGATCGTGGAGATCGGCACCGACACCCAGATCTACGACCACCCGACCCACCCGTACACCCAGGCCCTGCTGTCCGCGGTCCCGGTGCCCGACCCGGAGGCCCGCGCCCGCCGCGAGCGCATCATCCTCACCGGCGACGTGCCCTCACCGGCCAACCCGCCGTCGGGCTGCCGCTTCCGCACCCGCTGCTGGAAGGCCCAGGAGAGGTGCGCCGCCGAGGAGCCGCTGCTGGCGGTCCCCGAGGTCTTCCCGTCGGGCCCGGCGGCGCACCCGTCGGCCTGCCACTTCGCGGCGGAGAAGCACGTGGTGCCCTCGCCCCCGCCGGACGCCGCGGGCGGGTAGCGCGGGCGAGAGGCGCGGGCGAGAGGCGGGGGCGGTTGGCGCGGGCCTGCGCGGTCGGCGGCCGGGATCCTCGCGGGGGCGCATAGCCCGGCGCAGGGCGGCTGTCCGGGGCGCGCGGCCGAGTGCTTCCGGCCGAACGCGCCCCACTCGGAGGCGGTCCGTCCGCTGCGATCATTTCCAGCCACCCGCCGGTGCCCGGTCGGGAAGCGGCCCACCTCGGCCAACGCCGTTTACACGCAGGCAACTTGACCGTTTCTGCCCCGAGATCTGGGGCATGCAGCCTGGACGGCGTACGGCCGTGCGGGTGCCGACAGCCGGCCGGAGGGGCGTTCGGTCCCTCCGGCCGGCCTCCCGCGTGCCCCGCTCCGCGCGCGCCATGCGCCCCTCGTGCTGCCGGAATTCGATCGATGCGCTGGTACGGATAGTTATGATCCGTAGCGCACGGTGGGTATGACTCTCGCCGAGCACTGATACGCGTACCGATGTCCGCTCGACGTGGAGGTGAAACGCCGTGGCACTCTCGATCTCGGCCGTGGTGCTGCTGGCGATCGTCGTATTCCTGCTGGTCCGACGGTCGGGCCTGAAGGCGGGACACGCGGTGGTCTGTGTACTGCTCGGCTTCTACCTGGCGAGCTCCACCATCGCCCCGACCCTCAGCCAGCTCACTTCGAACGTGGCCAGCATGATCAGTGGCCTCAAGTTCTGAGCCGTGCCTCGTAGGCTAGGCCCATGAACGGTCTTCCCGCCCGTCGTCTGCTCCTCGTGCACGCGCACCCGGACGACGAGTCGATCAACAACGGCGTCACCATGGCCAAGTACGCGGCCGAGGGGGCCCACGTCACCCTGGTGACCTGCACCCTCGGCGAGGAGGGGGAGGTCATCCCGCCCGGCCTCGCCCACCTGGCGTCCGACCGGGACGACGACCTCGGCACCCACCGGGTCGGCGAACTCGCCGCCGCCATGGCGGAACTGGGCGTCACCGACCACCGGTTCCTCGGCGGCCCCGGCCACTACCGGGACTCCGGGATGATGGGCGCCCCGCAGAACCGCCGCCCGGAGGCCTTCTGGTCCGCGGACGTGGACGAGGCCGCCGCGCACCTCGTGGAGGTGATCCGGGAGGTACGGCCGCAGGTGCTGGTCACCTACGACCCGGACGGCGGCTACGGGCACCCCGACCACATCCAGGCCCACCGCGTCGCCATGCGCGCCGCCGAACTGGCCGCCGAGACCGCCTACCGGCGGGATCTGGGCGATCCGCATGCCATCGGGAAGATCTACTGGAACCGCGTGCCCCGCTCGGTGGTCGAGGAGGGCTTCGCCAAGCTGCGCGCGGCGGTCGGCATCGAGGCTCCCTTCCCGGGGATGGCCTCGCCCGAGGACGTGCCCGGGGTCGTCCCCGACGAGAGGATCACCGCCGAGATCGAGGCCGCCGAGGAGCTCGTCGCGGCGAAGGCGGCGGCCATGCGGGCCCACGCCACCCAGATCGCCGTGGACGGCCCCTTCTTCGCCCTCTCCAACGACCTGGCGCAGCCGCTGTTCGCCCGCGAGTACTACGAACTCGTCGCGGGCCGGCCGGGCGCACCGGCGGGCGAGCGCGAGCGCGACCTGTTCGCGGGGGTGGCGGCATGACCGGGACGCTGACCCCGGCGCGCATCGCCGGCTGCCTGGGCCTGCTGGTGCTGGGGGCGCTGACCGGCCTGGCCGGCTGGCTGGTGGTGGACCTGTGGTTCCCCGGCGGCGTGCTGCTCGCGCTGCTGGCGGCCTTCGGGCTGTTCCTCGGCGGCCGGATCGCGCTGGGCACCGGACTCGGGGTGGGCGGGGCCGCGGCGGGCTGGTTCCTGGCGTACGTGATGCTCGGTGTCCCGCGCCCCGAGGGGGACTTCCTGCTCAGTTCGTCCGGAATCAGCATGTACGTCTACCTTTTGGGTGGAACGGTCTTCGCTGTGATGTGCGCCACGATGCGCGCTCCGCTGGACGGGCCGGTTTCGGCCGCCCGGCCTGCCAAGTGACGTGGTGTCGGACTCTTTAGAGGTGGCCGCTCAGGGGGGCGCGCGACGGCTCTCGGGCGGCTTCAGCGGGGTTTGGCGGACGGTATGAGGAACCCCTGATTCCTGGTGGTCAGTTGCGCGAGGGCGGCGGCCAGTATGGTGGACGGGCCGCCGAGCTGCCCGCGCACGGTATGACGGGCGGCGGAGCCAACCGGGAGAACCTGCCTTGAGTCGTGAAACCGACAGTTCGTCCTCCGGGCCCACAGGGCGCGGTGGAGCCGCCTACCCCTCGGGTACACCGCCGTATGGAACCGGCCAGTATCCGTCCACGGCTGTGCCTGGGCCTGGCGCGGCGAATGCCCCGGAGGAGAACCCTGTGACCTCGAAGCCGTCCACGCCCGACTCGGACGGGCCCAAGACCGAGACCACCCTGACCACCCGGATCCGGATCAACATCCCGGGTTCGCGGCCGATCCCGCCCGTCGTCGTCCGCAAGGCGATGGGTCCCGCCGCCGACGCGGCCGAGGACGCGCCGCAGGGCGCCCAGGCCTCCGGCCCGGCGCCGGGACGGGCGGCCGAGCCGCCGCTCCCGCAGCGGCCGCAGGCCGTGCCGACCCGGATCGAGGCCGAGCGGGAGCCCGCGCGCGCCCCCCAGGGCCAGGCCCCGGCCGCCGAGGAGCCCGCCAACAACTGGTTCGCGCCGCGCAAGTCGCCCAATCCGGCGCCCGCGCCCGGCCCCGCACCGGCACCGGCGCCCGGCCCGGCCCCCACCCCGCCGCCCGGCCCCGCCGCAGGACGCGCCCCGGCCCCGGCACCGCACCAGGCCCCGGCACCGCACCAGGCCCCCGCCCCGCACCAGGGCCCGGCCCCGATGCAGGCACCGCACCCGGGCTCCGCTCCGCGGCCCGCCCCGGCACCCGGCCCCGTACCCGCGCCCGGCATCACCCCGCCGCCCCCGGCAGGGCCCGGCGCCGCCTACCCGCCGCCCGCGCACACCCAGGCCGCGCCCGCACCCGGCGCCGGCTTCGCCCCGCCGCGCACCCCGCCTCCGCCGGTCGAGGACTACGGCCGGCCCCCGGGCGGCGCCGGCGTCGGCTCGACCCAGGGCTTCCCGGCGTACGGCGGCGGCCAGGACGACACCGGCCCGGTCACCGAGGCGTTCCCCGCCTACGGCAGCCAGGGCGACGAGTTCCCCGCCGGTCCGACCGCGGGCCCCGGCTTCGGCAGCGGCCCCGTCGGCGGCCCCGCGGGCGAGGGCGCTCCGCGCTGGCCCGGACCCGCGATGGACCAAGCGCCGGCCCCGAGCCCGGTGCCGACGCCCGTACCCATCCCCGTACCGGCCCCCGCGCCCGCCGCCCCGCAGCCCGCGCCCGCGCAGCCGAAGGCCTCTGCCAAGACCGCGAAGCCCGCCAAGAAGGGCCGCTCCAAGGTGGTCCTGCTCGGCGGCGGCATCGTGGCGCTGCTCGGCGTGGCCTACGGAGCCGGGCTGCTGCTCAACCACTCCGACGTCCCCAAGGGCACCACCGTCCTCGGCGTCGACATCAGCGGCAGCCGCGACGAGGCCGTGGCCAAGCTCCAGACGGCCTTCGGCACCCGCGCCGCCGCCCCGCTCCAGCTGAGCGTCGGCGGCAAGCAGGTCGAGCTGAAGCCCGAGAAGGCAGGCCTGACCCTCGACAGCCAGACCACCGTCCGCAACGCCGCCGGCAGCGACTACAACCCGGTCACCGTCATCGGCTCCCTCCTCGGCAACGAGCGCAAGGCCGACCCCGTGATGCCGGTCGACGAGGAGAAGCTCCAGGTCGCGCTCCAGGAGCTCGCGGGCACCGCCGGCACGGCCACCGAGGGCACCATCAAGTTCGACACCGGCAAGGCGGTGGCCGTCCCCGGCACCCCCGGCTCCACCGTCGACGTGGACGCCTCCGTCGACCAGGTCACCAAGGCCTTCCGCGACATGGTCGCCACCGGCAACGCGGCCGTGGCCGAACTGCCCGTCACCACCAAGGCGCCCGTCATCGACGACGCCGAACTCAACCGGGCCATGAAGGAGTTCGCCGAACCGGCGATGTCCGCCAACGCCACGGTGAAGATCGGCGCCAAGTCCATCGCCTTCGGCGGCAAGTCCCTGCCCAAGATCCTCAGCATGCAGCCCGTCGACGGCCACCTCGTCGAGAAGTTCGACCTGGAGGCCCTCAAGGAGACCTACGGGAACACCTTCGACGGCGTCACGATCACCCGCGGCACCGGCGCCAAGACCGCCGTCACCCCGCAGGACGTCGCCGGAGCCCTCGGCAAGGCCCTGCGCGGCAAGACCACGGCCGAACGGACCGTCGTCGTCGACACCAACGCGGGTTAGCCCCCGCCCCACCCTGGCGGGGCCCGGCTGATCCGGACCCCCCGCCCCATCCTTGCCGGGTCCGGCCCCGCGCGCCTCAATCGCCGGCGGGGCTGGGTTGTGCCCGGCGGGGCTGGGTTGTGCCGGCTGGGCGGTACTGTCCGTGCCCCCCCCGCCGCACCGCTGCCGGGGGCCAGCCCCCGGACCCCCGCGCCTCAAACTCCCCCAGCTACCGCTGGGAGGGGCCCCCAGGCGAGGCTGGGTTGTGCCCGGTGGGGGTTGGGCGATTTGAGCCGCACTCGCGGGCGGCGGGAGGCAAATCCAGCCCCGCCGGCGTTTGAGGCGCGGGGTCTGGGGCGGAGCCCCAGGTCTTTGCGCCGCGCCGGCGATTGGCGATTGAGGGGCGGAGCCCCAGGTCTTGGGGGCGGGGCCGGGCCCCGGTTAGTTCAGCAGGGCTCGGGCGGCGGCGGCTTCGCTGCGGATGCGGGACGCCGCCCCGGCGTCCACCGCGTCGACCACGTCCGCGTACGCGTCCAGCTCCGCCGCCCCGTCCCGGAACGCTCCGCGTTCCACCAGCAGCCGCGCCCGCTCGTACCGCAGCGACGCCGGATGCGACGGCAGCAGCAGCGACAGGTCCAGCGCCCACAGCGCCACCCCCGACTGCTCCGGCCGGGTCGACGCCCACGCCCGGATGTTGTTCAGGATCCGCAGCACGATGTCCAGCGTGCGCGCGGCCGCCCGCGGCCCCTCCGCCGCCTCCGCGGGGCCGGCCCCCAGGGACGCGCCGCCCGCGAACGGGTCGACCACCACGCCCTCCGCCGGATCCCCGAAGCCCACCACGAAGTGCCCCGGCAGCCCCAGCCCGTACACCGGGGCCCCCGCCCGCCGGGCGACCTCCAGCCAGACCACGGACAGCAGGATCGGCAGGCCCCGTCGGCGCCGCAGCACCTCGTGCAGCAGCGAGGACGACAGCCGCTCGTAGTCCGCCGGGGTGCCGTGGAAGCCGAGCCTGCCGCCCAGCAGCTCCGTCACCGCCGAGGCCCAGGCCCGCCCGCCCCGCAGCCCGTACGGCAGCATCCCGGCGAGCCGGTCCAGCTCGATCTGCGCCCAGTCCATGGCCCGGTCGTCCAGCTCCGGGTCCGCCTCCGCCGCCAGCAGCAGGCACAGCAGCGCCAGGTCCGGCCGCTCCGCCCGCGCCTCCGCGGCGAACTGCGCGCGCCGCTCCGCCGGGGTCACGGCGCCGCCCGGTAGTGGTGGTACGTGTGGTGCGTGGCGAAGCCCATCCCGTCGTACAGGGCCAGCGCCCCCGGATTGTCCGTCTCCACCTGGAGCCAGGCCGCCGAGGCGCCCTCCTCCAGGGCCCGCCGCGCCAGCGCCGCCATCACCGCGGTCGCCAGGCCCTCGCGCCGGTGCGCGGGATCGACCGTCACCGCCGCGAAACCGGCCCACCGCCCGTCCACCACGCACCGCCCGATCGCCCGGCCCTCCGGCAGCGCCGCGAACCACACCGACGGGCCCTCGACCAGCAGCCGCCGGGCCACCTCCGGGTCGCGGACCTTGCCGTAGCGCCCGAGCCACGCCTCGTCCGGCGTACGGGTCAGACGTACGTCCTCGGCGGCGGGCGCGTCCACGTCGCCGACCGGGGCCAGCGCCCCGATCCGTACCTGCGCCGACACCTCGGCCGCCCAGCCGCGCCGCTCCAGCTCCCCGATCAGCAGCTCCTGGGTGCCGACGGCCCCCGTCGCGGCCTGCACGTACGCCGGAAGTCCCCGCTCCGCGTACCAGGACGTCACTCGCGCGAGTGCATCGTCCAGCGGTATCCCCGGATCGCCGAGGGGCAGCACCGAATTGGCCCGCCGGGTGAAGCCGGCGGCCGCCCGCAGCGTCCACTCGCCGAGGGGCTCGCTCTCCAGCGGCTGCCAGGACCGCGCGGTGACCCTCGACAGCTCCTCGAAGGAGGCCGCAGGACCCCTCCGGCGGGCCGGCGCGGGGGGCACGATCTTGCCCGCCACCAGCGAGGATTCCGCGATGCGGACGGACTTTCCGTTCTTTTGTGTGATCAGCAGCACACCCTCGTTCCAGGATGTGAGAACCCCTACGGCGTCCGCGTACGCGGGGGCCCCGCTCGACCCGTACTCCACCCGTCGTACAGAGACTCGTTTACCCACGTCAGCCGGGGTGATACGGACCTCCAGCAGCCCACCGGCAGTGATTTCCACAGCTCTGTCCGCCCCTCCTGTTCGGATCGTGCCCGGGAACGGAGATACTAGGTGCGGGCATCGACGACGCCGCGCTCCCGCGCGATATGGAAAGCCCTACCGAGGAGGAACGAGAGCGTGACCTACGTCATCGCGGAGCCTTGTGTCGACGTCAAGGACAAGGCATGCATCGAAGAGTGCCCCGTCGACTGCATCTACGAGGGCCAGCGGTCCTTGTACATCCACCCGGACGAGTGCGTCGACTGTGGTGCGTGTGAGCCGGTCTGCCCGGTCGAGGCCATCTTCTACGAGGACGACACTCCGGAAGAGTGGAAGGACTACTACAAGGCGAACGTCGAGTTCTTCGACGAGCTCGGTTCGCCCGGTGGTGCCTCGAAGCTGGGCCTGATCGAGCGGGACCACCCCTTCATCGCGGCGCTCCCCGCCGACATCAACCCTTCTCACTGAGGGTTCACGGCACGAGCGCCACTCGGTCCCGTACGGCCAGCCCGCCGCGCGGGACCGAGGTGTTTCCCGACCTTCGCGTCCAGCACCGAGAGAGAGCAGAGAGCACCGTGGCCGCAGTATCCGACCGTCTTCCCGCCTTCCCCTGGGACAAGCTGGAGCCGTACAAGAAGACGGCGGCGGCCCACGCGGACGGCATCGTCGACCTGTCGGTCGGCACGCCCGTGGACCCGGTGCCCGAGCTGGTCCAGCGCGCCCTGGTCGGCGCCGCGGACTCCCCGGGCTATCCGACGGTGTGGGGCACCGAGGCCCTGCGCGACGCGATCACCGGCTGGCTGCGCGGCCGCCTCGGCGCGAGCGCCGCCGAGCACCGCAACGTCCTGCCGGTCGTCGGCTCCAAGGAGCTGGTGGCCTGGCTGCCGACCCAGCTGGGTCTCGGCGCGGGCGACAAGGTCGCCTACCCGCGGCTCGCGTACCCGACGTACGAGGTCGGCGCGCGGCTGTGCGGCGCCGAGGCCGTCGTCTACGACGACCCTACCGAGCTCGACCCGGCCGGCGTGAAGCTGCTGTGGCTCAACTCCCCGTCCAACCCCACCGGCAAGGTCCTCGCGAAGGACGAGCTCATCCGGATCGTGGCGTGGGCGCGCGAGCACGGGATCCTGGTCTTCAGCGACGAGTGCTACCTGGAGCTGGGCTGGGAGGCCGAGCCGGTCTCCGTCCTGCACGACGACGTCTGCGGCGGGTCGTACGAGGGCCTCGTCGCCGTCCACTCGCTCTCCAAGCGCTCCAACCTGGCCGGCTACCGGGCCGCCTTCATCGCCGGTGACGCGGACGTGCTCGGCGAGCTGCTGGAGATCCGCAAGCACGGCGGCATGATGACCCCCGCCCCGGTGCAGGCGGCCACGGTCGCGGCGCTCGGCGACGACCGGCACGTCGAGGAGCAGCGCGCCCGCTACGCGGCCCGCCGCGCGGCGCTGCGCACGGCGCTGGAGGCGCACGGGTTCAGGGTCGAGCACAGCGAGGCGAGCCTCTACCTGTGGGTCACCCGGGACGAGCCCTGCTGGGACACCGTGGCCCACCTCGCCGACCTGGGCATCCTGGTCGCGCCCGGCGACTTCTACGGGGAGGCGGGCGCGCGGTTCGTGCGCGTGGCCTTCACCGCCACCGACGAGCGCGTCGAGGCCGCGGTCAAGCGCCTGGGCTGACCGCTCCGGCGGCCGGACAGCCCGAAGGGGCCGGGAGTTCGCGCTCCCGGCCCCTTCGGTGTTCCCGCGGTGTGTCAGCCCAGCGGCAGCTGGGGCAGGCCGCCCGTGAGACCGCCCGGCAGGCCCCCGCCCGTCAGGCCGCCCGGCAGCTCACCCGGGAGGCCGCCCGGGAGACCACCCGGGAGGCCGCCCGGGAGGCCGCCCGGCAGTTCGCCGGCCGACGCCAGCTCGCCGGCCGGCGGCAGCTGCTGCGTGGTGGGCAGGCCGCCGAGCAGGCCGCCCGCGGTCTCGGTCAGACCGGCGGCGGGGGCGGCCGCCGGAACGGCCTCGACGGCGGTGCTCGCCGTGTCCGTGGCCGCCGCCGTCGTCGCGGCCGCGGCGTCGGGGGCGTCCGCGGCGCTGGCCGCGCCGGCCGCACCGACCACGGGTGCTGCCCCGGCTGCGAGGAGCAGCGCGGCGCGGGCGATCCGACGGGTCAGGGGGAGGGACATGATGCTCCTAAGCGGTAGCGGCTGAGTACGCCGTGTACAACCGCTCGTGGGGCGGGTGGAGTTGCGGGGCCGAAGGGTAAAAGATCGGTAACGCATCGTTTAATCGGCTTCCGCGACAAGCGCATTGGATGCGCGCCCACCAGGCCTTCTGTCGCTCCGCGGCGCCGCGGCCGCCGTCCCGGCCGGCCCCGCACGAGTGACACCTCGTACGCACGGCCGGGTGCCTCCGGGGCGCGTCCGGCCGGCTCGCGTCCGGCCGGCTCGCGGCCCGCCGGCCCCCGGTCCGACGGACCGCGACCCGCCGGCTCGCGACCCGCCGGACCGCGACCCGCCGGACCGCGACCCGTCGGCCCCCGGTCCGACGGACCGCGGCTCAGCGCGCGATGAAGATCCGGACCTCGTCGCCGAGGGCGCCACGCGGATCGCCGTCCCCGGATTTGCCGGAGGAGCCGCCCTTGTTCTGCCACACGCCCCGGGCCTGCCCGCCGACCCACCCGCTGCCCCGGTACGAGACCCGGGCGATGCCCAGCTCGTGCGACCGGGCCACCGCCCAGTGGGCCATCGCCCGGCCGCGGCGCTCCTCGGCCGCGCCGCCGTCCCGCTTCAGCAGCAGCCTGATCTCCGGCTCCGCGGCCCCGCCCGGATCCGTCCGGGCGGCCTCGGCCCCGCCCGCGGCGCCCCCGCTTCCGGCCAGCGCCTCCTTGCCGAAGGCCCGTACGAGCTCCGCCTTCACCTTCTCCGGATCGCCCTTCAGCGGGGCCGGGCCCGAGCAGAACAGCACCCCGCCCTCGCCGAAGGCCGCCGTCAGGACCGTCGCGTCCGTCTCGTGCTTCGCGTAGGCCTGCGGGTACCCGCTGCGCTGCACCTTCTGCGCCGCCACCGTCAGCGGCAGCCGCGAGTACCCCGGAACGTCGACGAGGTGGTCGTAGAAGATCCCGGCCGAGTACACCGGGTCCGTGATCTGCTCCGGAGTGCCCCAGCCCATCGAGGGCCGCTGCTGGAACAGGCCCAGCGAGTCCCGGTCGCCGTGGTCGAGGTTGCGCAGGGCCGACTCCTGCATGGCGGTCGCCAGCGCGATGGTCACCGCCCGGTCCGGCAGCCCCTTGGAGATGCCGACGGCCGCTATCGTCGCCGCGTTCGCCGCCTGCTCGGGCGTCATCTCGTACTTCTGCCCGCCGCCGGCGGTCGCGGTGGCCGTGCAGTACGGGGCACCGGCACCGCCGTTGGAGTACCGCTGCACGGCGAAATAGCCGATCACCGCGAACAGGACGAGCAGACCTACGGCCGCACGGAGCGGCCTGCGGCGACGGGGGCGTGGAGCACGGGATTCGGACACGCGGCCCACCGTACTTGAGGCATATGACGTGTCCACCGGCCGGACGACGAGGTGGCCCCCCGGGTGGGGGCGTTAGGGTCGTTTCATGCCCGAATCCGAGCTGGACCTCACCCTGGACGCCGCCGAGCTGACCGCCCGGCTCGTCGACATCCCCTCCGTGAGCGGCGACGAGAAGGTACTCGCCGATCTCGTGGAACGCGCGCTGCGGGCCCTCCCGCACCTCACCGTGGACCGCTTCGGCAACAACGTCGTCGCCCGTACGCACCTCGGCCGCGCCGAGCGCGTCGTCCTCGCCGGCCACCTCGACACCGTGCCGATCGCCGACAACGTCCCCTCCCGCCTCGACGAGAACGACGTCCTGTGGGGCTGCGGCACGACGGACATGAAGTCCGGCGTCGCCGTGCAGCTGCGCATCGCGGCGACCGTCCCCGAGCCGAACCGGGACCTCACCTTCGTCTTCTACGACCAGGAGGAGGTCGCCGCCGACCTCAACGGCCTGGGCAAGGTCGCCGAAGCCCACCCCGACTGGCTGACCGGCGACTTCGCGGTGCTGCTCGAGCCCTCGAACGCCGAGGTCGAGGGCGGCTGCCAGGGCACCCTGCGGGTGCTGCTGCGCACCGCCGGCGAGCGCGCCCACTCCGCGCGCAGCTGGATGGGCTCCAACGCGATCCACTCCGCGGCGCCGATCCTGGCGCGGCTGGCCGCGTACGAGCCGCGCAAGCCGGTGATCGACGGCCTGGAGTACCACGAGGGCCTCAACGCGGTCCGCGTCGAGGGCGGCGTCGCCAACAACGTCATCCCCGACGCGTGCACGGTGACGGTCAACTTCCGCTACGCCCCCGACCGCAGCGAGGCCGAGGCGATCGCCCACGTACGGGAGGTCTTCGCGGACTGCGACATCGCCGAGTTCGTGGTCGACGACTCCTCGGGCGGCGCCCTGCCCGGCCTCTCGCACCCGGCCGCGGCGGCCTTCATGGAGGCGGTCGGCGGCCGCGCCATGCCGAAGTTCGGCTGGACGGACGTCTCCCGCTTCAGCGCGCTCGGCGTCCCCGCGGTCAACTACGGCCCGGGCGACGCGCTGCTGGCCCACAAGGTCGACGAACGCGTCGAGACGAAGGCGATCCTGCACTGCGAGGAACGACTCCGCGCCTGGCTGACCTCCTGAATTCCGCTTGCCGTCACCTTTGTGCGCCTACCCTGATCCAACGATCAGCAGGAGGGAGCACATCATGGGCAACCCTGAAGGGTCCGCTCGTCGTCGGCCCGAGGAGCAGCAGCTCGGCCCGGTGCTGAGGAGGCGGAGCCAGATCAAGGCGGGCAGTACGACGGACCAGCGGCTGCTGGACTCCGCCGGGCCTTCCGAGTGGGTGCACACCGATCCCTGGCGGGTCCTGCGCATCCAGTCGGAGTTCATCGAGGGCTTCGGCACGCTCGCCGAGCTGCCGCCCGCGATCAGCGTGTTCGGATCGGCCCGCACCCCGGCGGGGACGCCGGAGTACGAGGCGGGCGAGCGGATCGGGCGGGCGCTGGTCGACGCCGGGTTCGCGGTGATCACCGGCGGCGGCCCCGGTGCGATGGAGGCGGCCAACAAGGGCGCCCGCGAGGCGGGCGGCGTCTCGGTCGGCCTGGGCATCGAGCTGCCCTTCGAGCAGGGGCTCAACCAGCACGTCGACCTCGGCCTGAACTTCCGGTACTTCTTCGTCCGCAAGACGATGTTCGTGAAGTACAGCCAGGGCTTCGTGGTGCTGCCGGGCGGGCTCGGCACGCTGGACGAGCTGTTCGAGGCGCTGACCCTGGTCCAGACCCAGAAGATCACCCGCTTCCCGATCGTGCTGTTCGGCACGGAGTACTGGAGCGGGCTGGTCGACTGGCTGCGCGGCACGGTGATCGCCCAGGGCAAGGCCTCGGAGAAGGACCTGTACCTGTTTCACGTCACGGACGACGTGGACGAGGCGATCGCGCTGGTGACGAAGGAAGTCGGGAAGTAGGACCCGCACGCCGCGGGGCCGGGCCCACGGGCCGGCCCCGCGGCGGTTCAGGCGCTCCGCGCGCTCCGGGCCGCTGCGCCGGCCTGCGGCCGGCGATGGCTCAGGCCAGGCCGCGGCGGGCCACCGCCGGGGGCCGGTGCCCCTGGATGGAGCGGACCATCTCCAGGATCTGCCGGGTCTCCGCGACCTCGTGGACGCGGTAGACCTGTGCGCCCAGCCAGGCCGAGACGGCCGTCGTGGCCAGGGTGCCCAGCAGGCGCTCCTTGACCGGCTTGTCGAGGGTCTCGCCGACGAAGTCCTTGTTGGACAGGGAGACCAGCACCGGCCAGCCCGTCGCCGTCATCTCGTCCAGCCGGCGCGTGGCCTCCAGCGAGTGCCGGGTGTTCTTCCCGAAGTCGTGCCCCGGGTCGATCATGATCGCGTCCCGGCGGACCCCGAGGGCCTCCGCCCGTTCGGCCAGGCCGACCGTGACCCGCAGGATGTCGTCCATGACGTCCTCGTACGAGGTCCGGTGCGGCCGGGTGCGCGGCTCGACCCCGCCCGCGTGGGTGCAGACCAGCCCGGCCCCGTGCCGCGCCGCGACCTCGGCCAGCTTGGGGTCCACCCCGCCCCAGGCGTCGTTCAGCAGATCGGCCCCGGCCTCGCACACGGCCTCGCCGACCTCGTGCCGCCAGGTGTCCACGCTGATCACCACGTCCGGGTGGCGGCGCCGGACCTCGGCCACGAAGCCCACCGTGCGCCGCGCCTCCTCGGCCGCGTCCACGTGCTCGCCCGGGCCGGCCTTGACCCCGCCGATGTCGATGATCGCGGCGCCCTCGGCGACCGCCTGCTCGACCCGGTCGAGCGCCGGCTCGTCGCGGAACGTCGCGCCCTGGTCGTAGAAGGAGTCCGGAGTCCGGTTCACGATGGCCATGATCACCGGCTCGTGGGTGTCGAACTCGCGCCTGCCCAGTCGCAGCATCCTGCTCTTTCCTCCTTCGGCGGCCCATGCGCCTCGCCTGCGACCTTAACCTGGTGGCCGGAGTCTCTCAGGGGAGTTGATCGTGTTCTTCTTCTTGATGATCGCGCTGGTCGTGGTCGTGGCAGCGGTCACCCTGGCGGTGATCGGCGGCGGTTCGGAAGCCGTCCTGCCGGAAGCGGAGCCGGACCGGGTGGCCGACGGGCTGCCGGAGACCCGGCCCGTCGTACGGGCGGACATCGACGCCCTGCGGCTGCCGGTCGCGCCGCGCGGCTACCGCATGGCCGAGGTGGACGACGTACTGGAGCGGCTGGCGGCCGAGCTGGCCGAGCGGGACGCGCGGATCGCGCAGCTGACGGCGGCGGCCGCACCGGCCGCACACGCCGCCCCGGACGCCCCCGCCCCGCAGGACCGGGTGGACCTCTCCAAGGACGAGCGGTGAGCGGTACCGGGCTGGTGGCCGGACCGGACGGCGGTCTGCGCTGTCCCTGGGGGCTGTCCACCGAGGACTACGTCGTCTACCACGACACCGAATGGGGCAAGCCGGTCCACGGGGACGACGCCCTGTACGAGCGGCTGTGCCTGGAGGCCTTCCAGTCCGGGCTGTCCTGGATCACCATCCTGCGGCGGCGCGAGGGGTTCCGTAAGGCCTTCGCGAAGTTCGAGATCGCGGCGGTCGCGGAGTTCGGGCCGGCCGACGCCGAGCGGCTGCTCGCGGACGAGGGGATCATCCGCAACCGGGCCAAGATCGAGGCCACCCTCGCCAACGCGAAGGTGCTGGCCGGCTGGCAGCCCGGGGAACTGGACGAGCTGATCTGGTCCCACGCCCCGAAGCGGCGGGGCCGGGCCCCGAGGAGCACCGCCGACGTGCCGGCGGTCACCCCGGAGTCCACGGCCCTGGCCAAGGCCCTGAAGAAGGCGGGTATCCGCTTCGTCGGACCCACCACGGCCTACGCCCTGATGCAGGCGTGCGGCCTGGTCAACGACCACCTCGCGGGCTGCGTCTCCCGCGAGGCGTAGGCCGTCTCTTTCGGATCAGCGGCCGAGGTACCGCGGCGGCTGCTTCGCGAGGAAGGCCTGGACGGCGATGGAGTGGTCCTCGGAGGCCCCTGCGCGGGTCTGGAGGACGTCCTCGTGCCCGAGCGCCTCGTCGAGCGAGTGGGAGGCCCCGTACGCCAGCGACTCCTTCAGGGCCGCGTAGGCGACCGTCGGTCCGGCCGCCAGCGCGCGGGCCACGGCCTCCGCCTCGGCGTGCAGGGAGTCCGCGGGGACCAGGCGGTTGGCGATGCCCAGCTCGTACGCCTCCTGCGCCTTGACCGAGCGCGGGAAGAGCAGCAGGTCGGACGCGCGGGAGGCGCCGATCAGGCGGGGCAGGGTCCACGAGACCCCGGAGTCGGCGGTCAGCGCCACCCCGGCGAACGAGGTGTTGAAGGACGCGGTGTCGGCGACGACCCGGAAGTCGGCCGCGAGCGCGAACCCGAAGCCCGCCCCGGCGGCCACGCCGTTGACCCCGGCCACCACCGGCTTCGGCATCTGCGTCAGCGCGCGGACGATCGGGTTGTAGTGCTCGGCGACCGTGCTCATCGTGAGCGAGGAGCCGCCCTCGCGGTCCGCCGCCAGGTTTCCGATGTGCTCCTTGAGGTCCTGGCCCACGCAGAACGCCCGATTGCCGGCCGCGGTCAGCAGCACGGCCCGCACCGCGGTGTCCGCGGCCGCCGCGAGGGCCGCGTCGCGCAGGGCGACCTTGGCCTCCGTGTTCATGGCGTTCATCGCGTCCGGGCGGTTGATCGTGATGGTCGCGAGTCCGTCGGTCACTTCGTAGAGCACGCTGTCGGCCATGGCAGGGGGTCCCCCTTCGTCGCGGGATGGCTACCGGCCGGTACCGGCCGGTGCAAGGGCCAGCATGGCGGACCGGACGGCAGGCGCACATGTGATGTGCGTCAAAGAAAGCCGACGCCGTTCACCGGGAGCGGGGGCGAAGTATCGCAGGCGGGTCCCCGAAATGAGTGGTTTTGGCCGAGCGCGTTGCCCAAGCGTTCCCGGCCGATGTTGGTCATCGGGTCCTGACATGCGGGATAATGGCTGGGAAGCAATGTGTTCGATGCCGGGTACTAGGCGCCTGAATGGGGCCGTCGGCTGACGATGAGCTGGTTTCAGGAAGGGGAACGAGCATGGCGGCCATGAAGCCGCGGACGGGCGACGGCCCGCTCGAGGTCACCAAGGAGGGGCGGGGCATCGTCATGCGCGTACCGCTCGAGGGCGGCGGTCGGCTCGTCGTCGAGCTGACCCCGGACGAGGCGGACGCCCTGGGTGACGCCCTGAAGAAGGTCGTCGGCTGACCTTTCGGCACCATCTGCATTCTGCGTTCTCTGCGCTGCCCCGACCGCTCGTGAGCGGCCGGGGCAGCGTTGTGTCCGGGGCCGGGCCGGGGCCGGGGCCGGGGCCAGGGCCAGGGCCAGGAGCAGGAGCAGGGCCGGAAGACGGAGCAGGACCAGGCCCATGACCGTGATCCCGATTGCCGGAGCAGTGACGTGACGTTCTCCCCGCCCGCGCCGCCCGCCTTCGCGGACTGCACCCCCCGCCTGAAGGCCGCCCGGATCCTCTCCGACGTCCTCGCCCCGGCGAACCTCGTGGTCGCCCTGCTCCTGCTGATCGGTTGGCACGCCACCGGTTCCTGGTCCGGCCTCGGCTGGGGACTGCTCGCCGCCCTGTTCTGCGGGGTGGTCCCGATCGGGATCATCGCGCTCGGCGTGCGGCGCGGGGCGCTGACCGACCAGCACATCCGGGTGCGGCGGCAGCGGGTCGTCCCGATGGCCCTGAGCCTGCTCTCCGTCGCCGCCGGGATCGTCCTGCTGCACGCCCTGGGCGCCCCGGCGGACGTGTTCGCGCTGGTCGTGGCGATGCTCGCCGGGCTGGTGTCCGCCCTGCTGGTCACCGTCGGCTGGCAGATATCCATCCACATGTCGGTGGCCGGCGGCACCGTGATGATCCTGCTGCTCGTCTTCGGCCCGCCGGTCCTCCCGGCGGCGCTGATCGCGGCCGCCATCGGCTGGTCCCGGCTGGCGCTGCGGGCGCACACGGCCGCTCAGCTGATCGCCGGGACCGCCCTGGGCGGGACGGCGGCACTCACCTTCGCCCTGCTGCGCTGATTCGCCCGGCTGCGCTGACCCGGCCGGGATCGGGCGGCGGGCGCTAGCGCCGTACGGCGCACAGCAGTCCGTCGCCCACGGGGAGCAGCGCGGCCTCCAGGGCGGGGCTCTCCCGGACGCTGCGCAGCAGTTCGCGGACGCGGAGCACCTCCACCGGCTGGGCCGAGGAGTCGACCGTACGGCCGTCGGAGAAGACCCCCTCGAAGCACACCAGTCCGCCGGGCCGCAGCAGGCGCAACGATTCAGCGAGGTAGTCGAGGGACTCGGCCGGGTCGCCGTCGCAGAAGACGAGGTCGTACCCGCCGTCGGCGAGGCGGGGGAGTACGTCGAGCGCCCGGCCGGGGATGAAGCGCGCGCGGTTGCCCGCGAAGCCGGCGGCGCGGAAGGCCTGGCGGGCGAAGGCCTGCCGGTCGGCTTCGGGATCCACCGTGGTCAGCACGCCGTCGGGGCGCATCCCGTGGAGCAGGTGGATGCCGGATACGCCCGTTCCGGTGCCGATCTCGGCGACCGCCTTGGCGTCCGCGGTGGCGGCGAGCAGGCGCAGCGCGGCCCCGGTACCGGGGGAGACCGAGCGCAGGCCCGCTTCCCTGGACCGGTCGCGGGCCCATCGCAGAGCGTCGTCCTCGGCGACAAACGCGTCGGCGAACGCCCAGCTCGTCTGCCGGTTGCCGGTAATGACCCTCTCCTGTCCCCATAGTTGGCGCAACGGTGACTGTATCCGTTGACGTCGGGAACCCGCAGATGGGACCGGGCGTTGAGTGGGGTGTGGGCGGGATCAGAAGGGACGGGGCCGGGCAGATCGCCGGTCCGGACCCTTCCGGAGCCCGCGAGCCGTGCAAAGTTAATGCAAAAACGCTTATCCGGAGCTGACGGAGGGGGTGGCTATGGTAGGGACTCCGCTGGACACCACCAGAGCCGACAGGGGAGGTGCGGCTGCGCCTGTGGATCGTGGAGGCGTGTTGAGACGCCTCTTCTGGTCGGCTGGCGAGCCGAAATCCGTGACCGACACCGCTGACCGCTTCCACACCGCAGCCACCGCAACCACCGCGACCTTCGCCGCCGATGCGGGCTCCCAGGCGTGGACCCCTCCTTCGTGGGAGGAGATCGTCAGCACGCACAGTGCGCGGGTCTACCGTCTTGCCTACCGTCTGACGGGCAACCAGCACGATGCCGAGGACCTGACCCAAGAGGTCTTCGTCCGCGTCTTCCGCTCGCTGTCGACGTACACGCCCGGCACCTTCGAGGGCTGGCTGCACCGCATCACGACCAACCTGTTCCTGGACATGGTCCGCCGCAAGCAGCGCATCCGCTTCGACGCGCTCGCCGACGACGCCGCCGAGCGGCTGCCCAGCCGCGAGCCGTCCCCCCAGCAGGTCCTGCACGACACCCACTTTGACGCGGACGTCCAGCAGGCGCTGGACACCCTCGCGCCCGAGTTCCGCGCCGCCGTGGTGCTGTGCGACATCGAGGGCCTGTCGTATGAGGAGATCGCCGCCACGCTCGGCGTGAAGCTCGGCACCGTGCGCAGCCGCATCCACCGGGGCCGCTCGCACCTGCGCAAGGCGCTCAAGCACCGGTCCCCCGAAGCCCGCGCCGAGCAGCGCGCGCTCGCCGGGGTGGCCGTGGGCGCGCCGGGGACCGGGGGAGAGGGCGGAGCCGAGTGAGCGGAGTCAGTCCGTCCCCTGCCGAGCAGCACCTGGGCGACCGGCTCGCCGCCCTCGTCGACGGCGAGCTGAACCACGACGCGCGCGAGCGGGTCCTGGCCCACCTGGCCACCTGTGCCAAGTGCAAGGCCGAGGCCGATGCCCAGCGCCGGCTGAAGACCATGTTCGTGGAGAGCGCGCCGCCGCCGCTGTCCGCCGGGCTGCTCGCACGTCTGCAGGGGCTGCCGGGCGGCGGCTTCGACGGACCGCCGGGCCCCGGGGGTCCCCCCGCCGGCGACCCGCTGGCCTCCTTCGCCTACGCCCTGCCCCCGGCCGCCCGGCCGCAGCAGGAAGGCTTCCGGATCCACGAGGTGGGCCGTCCGCGCCGCCGGTTCGCGTTCGCCGCCGCCGGAGCGGTGTCCCTCGCCGCGCTCGCGCTGGGCGGTGCGATGCCGCTGGAGACCGTGGACCCCTCCCTGCGGGGCGATTCCCCCGCGCCCGCGTCCCGGCCCGGCCCGGGCGCATCGGTGAACGACGCGACGGTGGCCGACGCCTTCGTCCGCGACCGGATGCCGACCCCGGCCGCCGTCCCGACGCTCCTGTCGACCGCGGCGACCCCGCTCCCGCCGCTCCACCCCTCCCCGCCGGGTACGGCCCGCCCGGTCTCCCTGCTGCGCTGACCCGGGACCTGGTTGAATCTGCGGCACATGCGCACAAGTACGCGGGGAGCGCCGATGGCCGACAGGCAGCAGACCGACCCGGCTCCACAGTGGTGGAGCCGGCCCGAGGGCACGGCGGCCGACGCCGGCCGCGAGGGGGTTCCGGCCCCGCGCCCCGAAGGCGGCGAAGGGGTCCCCGCCCCGCTGCCCGAAGCGGCCGGCCCGGCCCAGGCCCCGGCGCCGGTCCCCGAGGTGCGCTACGACCCCTGGGGCGAGCAGCCGCTGCAGGTCGTGGACCGGGGCCGGCAGGGGCGCGGCTTCCGGCTGTGGCAGGTGGCGGCCCTCGCCGCCGGGACGGCCCTGCTCGCGGGCGGGATCGGCGGATACCTCGGCGTCCTCGCGGAGCGCCAGAGCAGCACCCGCCTCGAGCTGCCCCAGGCCGGCGCCGTCGCCGACAAGGGCCGCGCCCCGGACAGCGTCGCGGGCATCGCCGCCACCGCCCTGCCCGGCGTGGTCACCCTGCACGTACGGGGCACCTCCGGCAGCGGTACGGGCACCGGCTTCGTCCTGGACCAGCAGGGCCACATCCTGACCAACAACCACGTGGTCGCCGACGCCAAGGAGATAGCGGTCACCTTCAGCAGCGGCGAGAGCGTCAGCGCCGAGCTGGTGGGCCGCGACTCCGGCTACGACCTGGCCGTGGTCAAGGTCAGCGGGGTCCGGGGCCTGCAGCCCCTGAGCCTCGGCAACTCCGAGAACGTACGGGTCGGCGACCCGGTCGTGGCCATCGGCGCCCCGTTCGACCTGTCCAACACCGTCACCGCGGGCATCATCAGCGCCACCGGCCGGCCCGTCACCGCGGGCGGCGACAAGGGCGACGGCAGCGACATCAGCTACGTCGACGCCCTCCAGACCGACGCCCCGATCAACCCGGGGAACTCCGGCGGCCCCCTCCTGGACGCCAAGGCCCACGTGGTCGGCATCAACAGCGCGATCCGCGGCGCCGACAAGGACGACCCCGCCCGCCAGGGCGGCTCCATCGGACTCGGCTTCGCCATCCCGATCAACCAGGGCAAGCGCGTCGCCGAGGAGCTCATCCGCACCGGCCGCGCCACGCACCCCGTCATCGGCGTCACCCTCGACATGGAGTACGCGGGCGACGGGGCCCGGGTCGGGGACAAGGGCGAGGACGGCAAGCCTGCCGTGGTCGCCGACGGCCCGGCCGCCCGCGCCGGGATCAAGGCCGGCGATGTGATCGCCAAGGTGAACGGCCAGCGCGTGCGCGGCGGCGACGAGCTGATCATCAAGATCAGGGCCCACCGGCCGGGCGATCCGCTGACCCTCACCGTCCTGCGCGACGGCAGGGAGAGGACACTGGAACTGGTCCTCGGGTCGGCGAACGGCTCGTGACCGGCAGATGACGTACGGGAGAAACCGGTATTGAACCGGTACGCAGGTAGGGGCCCGGTGGGAACGCCGGGTACCGTGTGTCCGGGCCCGAAGTGACAGAGAGCCGAGGAGCGGCAAGGTGTTCAACGACATAGGCGCACTCGAACTCGTCACGATCGTGGTGCTCGCCATCCTCGTCTTCGGCCCGGACAAGCTGCCCAAGGTCATCCAGGACGTCACCGGCGTCGTCCGGAAGATCCGCGCGTTCTCCGACAGCGCCAAGCAGGACATCCGGTCCGAACTCGGTCCGGAGTTCAAGGACTTCGAGTTCGAGGACCTGAACCCGAAGGCCTTCATCCGCAAGCAGCTGGGCGAGAACGAGGACCTCAAGGAGATCCGCAGCAGCTTCGACCTCCGCAAGGAGCTGAACGACGTCACCGACGCCGTGAACAGCAAGGAGACGGACGCCGCGGCGCCCGCCGCCGGCCCGTCCGCCGCGCCCGGCGCCACCGGCCCGGACCTGCTGAAGAAGCCCGCCGCCCCGGCCGCGGAGCTGGGGGCACCTCCCGGCGGTAGCCGGGGGAGCGCCCGCTTCGACGCCGACGCCACCTGAGCGCAGCCTGCCCGGCGATCCGGGGTCGGATGGCTATCCTCCATCTGTTGTCCGGACCCAGGACGCCCGAGGGGGGCTGGCCGTTCCGGGCCCCACGGAACGAGAGGCCGGTCAGATGGAGACGACGAGCAGCAGCAGGGTAGGGGCGCAGACCGCCGCCGCACCCGCTCAGGAACCGCAGACCACCGCACAGCCGCCGGAGGCCGCCGCACCCGTCCCGGCGGCCCGCCGGACCGCCGAGGGCTTCCTCGCGGCGGACTTCCCCTGGTACGGGCTGGACGAGGCCTTCACCGGGCCCCGCTGGCTCATGCAGGTGGGCACGGCCGCCGACGGCACCGTCGAGCACGGGTCCACCGGTCACGGCGACGAGCCGTCCGCGCGCGGCGAGATCGCCACCGGCGAGAAGGAGCGCTTCGCGGTGGTCGTCACCGTCGCCAGCAACCCGGTGCGCCGCAGCGGGGACGGCACCGGCACCCTGGAGGCCACCTCGGTCTCCTCCGCGGCCTGGCTGGCCGGCTCCGGGCTGCTGGCCTACAGCTGGCCCGGGCAGATGGACCACTCCCTGCGCAGCGACTGGCTCGACCAGCAGACCGAGGCCGCCTGGGAGCTCGCGGACGATCTCGGCGGCGAGGACTGGTCGACGCTGTCGCTGCCGGTGGACGGGGAGCCGACGCCGTTCCACTACCGCGAGTCCGAGTTCGGGTGGGTGCTGGCCGGGTCCACCGGGAGCGGGGTCCACCTGGGCGCCTACGGGCGCGGGATGAGCGCGTACGGGCTCGGCTTCTCGGCGATCGCGGACCTCGCCACGTACGAGTAGGCGGCTACGCGGAAGGGCACCGCCGGCCGGCGGTGCCCTTGTGCGTGGTCCGAGACCGTCGTGTCAGAACTTGTTCCTGGGCGTGATGCCCAGGGACATGCCCGACAGGCCGCGCGCGCGGCCGCCCAGCTTGCCCGCGATCGCGCGCAGCGCCGCGCCCGCCGGGGAGTCAGGGTCGGACAGGACGACCGGCTTGCCCTCGTCGCCGCCCTCGCGCAGGCGGACGTCGATCGGGATGGAGCCGAGGACCGGGACGGTCGCGCCGACCGTCTTGGTCAGGCCGTCGGCGACCTTCTGGCCGCCGCCCGAGCCGAACACGTCCACCATCTCGTCGCAGTGCGGGCACGGCAGGCCCGACATGTTCTCGACGACGCCGACGATCTTCTGGTGGGTCTGCACGGCGATCGAGCCGGCCCGCTCCGCCACCTCGGCGGCGGCCTGCTGCGGGGTGGTGACCACCAGGATCTCCGCGTTCGGCACCAGCTGGGCCACCGAGATCGCGATGTCACCGGTGCCCGGCGGCAGGTCCAGCAGCAGCACGTCCAGGTCGCCCCAGAACACGTCCGCCAGGAACTGCTGGAGCGCCCGGTGCAGCATCGGGCCGCGCCACACCACCGGCGCGTTGCCCGGGGTGAACATGCCGATGGAGATGACCTTCACGCCGTGCGCCGACGGCGGCATGATCATGTTCTCGACCTGGGTCGGACGGCCCTCCACGCCGAGCATCCGCGGCACGCTGTGGCCGTAGATGTCCGCGTCGACCACGCCGACCTTCAGGCCGTCCGCGGCCATCGCCGCGGCCAGGTTGACGGTGACCGAGGACTTGCCGACGCCGCCCTTGCCGGACGCGACCGCGTACACGCGGGTCAGCGAGCCCGGCTTCGCGAAGGGCACCTCGCGCTCGGCGGTCCCGCCGCGCAGCGTGGCCGCCAGGTCCTTGCGCTGCTCGTCGCTCATCACGTCCAGGGACACGGCGACCGAGGTGACGCCCGCGACCCGCTCGACGGCCTCGGTGACGTTCTTGGTGATGGTCTCGCGCATGGGGCAGCCCGACACGGTCAGGTAGACCGTGACGGCGACCGCGCCGCCGTCGCCGATCTCCACCGATTTCACCATGCCGAGCTCGGTGATCGGCCGGTGGATCTCAGGGTCGTTCACCGTCGCCAGCGCGTCCAGGATCGCGTCCTGCTCAGGCACGGCGGCGGAGCTTGTGTCGGTAGCCATGACCCGATGGTACGGCGCGGTAGCACGGCGCAGGTAAGCCCGTCAGCGGTCGCCTTCGTCACGTTCCGGCGGGAATAGCCGCCGCTCGTCCATCTCCTTGATCAGGTCCTGGAACTCGGACCTGATCCAGTCGCGTGTCGCCACCTCGCCCAGGCCCATCCGCAGCGCCGCGATCTCCCGCGTCAGGTACTCCGTGTCGGCGATGGACCGCTCGTTCTGCTTGCGGTCCTGCTCCAGGTTGACCCGGTCGCGGTCGTCCTGCCGGTTCTGCGCCAGCAGGATCAGCGGGGCGGCGTACGAGGCCTGGAGCGACAGCATCAGCGTCAGGAAGATGAACGGGTACTCGTCGAACCGCAGGTCGTCCGGCGCGAAGATGTTCCACAGCACCCAGACGATGATGACGACCGTCATCCAGACGATGAACCGGCCCGTGCCGAGGAACCGCGCCACCCGCTCCGACAGCCGCCCGAAGGCCTCCGGGTCGTACTCGGGCAGCAGGCGCCGGCGCGCCGGGCGCGGCAGGTCCAGCCGGACCCGCGAGCGCGTCAGCGCGCTCGAACCGGTCGACGGGCCGAACTGGCCGGCCTTCGCCCGCTCGCCGCGCTCGAACGAGGAACGCTCCACCCGTTCGGCCGCGTCGGCCAGCCCGTGCTCGCGCGCGGACTGCCGGGCCGCCTCGCGGCGCTCCCGGATCTGCTCGCGCCGCCGCTCGCGCGACTGCTCGCCGCGCCCCCGCTCACCGGCCACGCACGGCCTCCTCCGAGTGGAAGTCCGTCTCGCGCCAGTCGTCCGGCAGCAAGTGGTCCAGTACGTCGTCCACCGTCACCGCGCCCAGCAGCGAGCCGCTCTCGTCGACGACCGGGACGGCCACCATGTTGTAGGCGGCCAGGTAGCTGGTCACCACCGGCAGCGAGGCGTCCGGCCGCAGCGGCGGCAGGTCGGTGTCCACGATCGAACTGACCAGGGTGAACGGCGGATCCCGCAGCAGCCGCTGGAAGTGCACCGTGCCCAGGTACTTGCCCGTCGGCGTCTCGTCCGGCGGCCGGCACACGTACACCTGCGCCGCCAGCGCCGGCGACAGGTCCGCCTGCCGTACGCGGGCCAGCGCGTCCGCGACCGTCGCGTCGGGCCGCAGCACGATCGGCTCGGTGGTCATCAGACCGCCCGCCGTCCGCTCCTCGTAGGACATCAGGCGCCGCACGTCGGCCGCGTCGTCCGGCTGCATCAGCGTCAGCAGCCGCTCCTTGTCGTCCTCGGGCAGCTCGGAGAGCAGGTCGGCCGCGTCGTCCGGGTCCATCGCCTCCAGGACGTCGGCGGCGCGCTCCTCCTTCAGCTTGCCGAGGATCTCCACCTGCTCGTCCTCGGGCAGCTCCTCCATGACGTCCGCGAGCCGGTCGTCGTCGAGGGCGCTCGCCACCTCGGCGCGCCGCTTCGGCGACAGGTGGTGCAGGACGTTCGCCACGTCGGCCGGGCGCATCTGCTCGAAGGTGGCGACCAGGTTCTCGGCGCCCTGCCCCTCCTCCTCGAGCGAGAAGCCGGTCACCGCCGACCACTCCACCGTCAGGGCCTCGCCGCGCCGGCGCAGCGCACCGGCCTTGCCCTTCCGTACGAAGATCTTGTCGATCTCCCAGTCCCGGCGGGCCGGCAGCTGCTGGATGGCCACGTCCAGGACGGTGACCTCCTCGCCGGTCGCGTTCAGCTTCACCCGCCGGTCCAGCAGCTCGCCGAGGACCAGCCGCTCGGTGGGGCGCTGCTCGAAGCGCCGCATGTTGACCACGCCGGTGGTGATGACCTGACCCGACTCCACACCCGTGACCCGGGTCATCGGCAGGAAGATCCGGCGCCGGCTGACCACCTCGACCACCAGGCCCAGCAGCCGCGGCGGGCGGCCTCCGACGCGCAGCATCGCGACGAGGTCGCGGACGCGGCCGACCTGGTCGCCGTTGGGGTCGAAGACGGGCACACCCGACAGATGCGAGACGAAGATCCGCGGGGCGCCTGCAACCATCCGAGCGCCTCCTAGAGCGTGAACCAACAGTCCTGCCGCCCCTCAGGCTAGCCCGTGCCCCGCGCAACCGTCCTGGTGGGGCGGTCCGCACGGGGTCCCTCCGGGGGGTTGGCGGCGCGCGGTCCGCGGACGGGTACGCTGCCTGCTGCTCCCCCAGCCACCGCTGGGTGGGGGTGCCCCCGGCCGGAGGCTGGGGAGTACCCCGGCCCGCGACCGACGAGAGGCACGCGTACGTGACCGCCTACTTCCCTGCCGTGCGGCTGCGCCGGGCCGCCTTCATCGGTGCGCTGTGCGCGGGCCTCGCCGTCACCGGTACGGGCTGCGGGGAGAATCCCGACGAGGGGACGAACGGGATCGGCAAGCTCTCCGCCGACAAGATCGAGGCGAAGGCGAAGGCGGCGGCCGGCGAGGCCGACTCGGTGCACCTGTCCGGCACGCTGGTGAGCGGAGGCAAGTCCTTCACGCTCGACATGCGGCTCAAGTCCGACGGCGGCTCCGGCGAGGTGAAGTCCCAGGACGACACCTTCCAGCTGCTGCGGGTGGGGGAGCAGCTGTACTTGAAGGCGAGCGCGGCGTTCTGGGGGCAGTCCGACTCGGCCGGGAAGCTCGGCGACAAGTACGTGAAGGTGCCCGAGGGCGACCCCTCCTACAAGCAGTTCCGCGGCTTCACCGACATGGACGTCCTGCTGGACGGGCTGCTGGGCCTCGAGGGCAAGCTCGCCAAGGGCTCGTACACGAAGGTCGGATCCACCCGCGCGGTCCAGGTCACGGCGGACGAGGGCAAGGGCGGCAAGCTCTCGGTCTCCCTGGAGGGGACCCCGTACCCGCTGCTCATGGAGCGCGCGGGGGGCGCCGGCCGGGTGGAGCTCGCGGAGTGGGGCAAGGCCTTCCCGCTCGACCCGCCGGCGCAGGACCAGACCGTGGACTACGGGTCCCAGCTGCCGACCACGAAGGAAGGCGGGACCAAGGGCTCCGGCCAGGGCTCGAACCCGGCCAAGCCGTAGCGGGTCCCGGCGGGGTCCTAGCGGGAAGAGGTCTTCTTCCGCTTCAGCAGGAGCTTCGGCAGGTGCGCCGGGATCGGCTTGCGGGTGATCGCGGGGGAGTCCAGCGGGGCCGCGGCCAGCGATCCGGCCGGCAGCTCCGTACGGACCGACTCCGGCTCCAGCCGCAGCAGGCGGCACTCCCGCGCCCACCGCTCCGTCATCTCCTCGGAGTCGGGCGCGTTCAGCCGCTTGCCCTTGAGCTCGGCGACCGCGGCCGCCCACTCCTCGCCGCGCGGCGGGAGCTCACGTACCCTCGCCGTCCAGGCCACCAGACGGCCGCCCTTGTCCTTGCTCCGCACGGTCACCTCGGCGGTCGCACCGTCGGCGAGCCCGGGGAACGGCTGTTCGCCGGGCCCGTCGCCCAGTACGTGGGCCGCACCCTCCACCCAGGCGTGCCACAGGGCGCGGTCGGCCCCGGTCCCGCGGACCCAGATCAGGCCGGACTTCTTGGTGGCCTCCTCGACGAGGGCCAGGTCGAGCGCGCTGAGAGTCATGCGCACCAGAGTAGGGGAGGGCCGTACGGGCCTCAGAGCCAGCCGTGGCGGCGCAGCGTCCGGTGGATCGTGAAGCAGATGCCGACGATCGAGGCCATCACCATCGGGTAGCCGTACTTCCACTGGAGCTCGGGCATGTGCTCGAAGTTCATCCCGTAGACCCCGCAGATCATCGTGGGCACGGCGATGATCGCCGCCCAGGAGGTGATCTTGCGCATGTCCTCGTTCTGGGCGACCGTCGCCTGCGCGAGGTTGGCCTGGAGGATCGAGTTCAGCAGCTCGTCGAAGCCCACCACCTGCTCGTGCACCCGCGCCAGGTGGTCGGCGACGTCGCGGAAGTACTTCTGGATGTCGGGGTCCACCAGCCGCATCGGCCGCTCGCTGAGCAGCTCCATCGGACGCAGCAGCGGCGAGACGGCCCGCTTGAACTCCATCACCTCGCGCTTGAGCTGGTAGATGCGGCCCGCGTCGCCGCCGCGCGCGGCGCCCTTCGCGGGGGCGGCGAAGACCTCGCTCTCCACCTCGTCGATGTCGTCCTGCACGGCCGCCGCGACCGCGATGTACCCGTCGACGACGTGGTCGGCGATGGAGTGCAGGACCGAGGAGGGGCCCTTGGAGAGCAGGTCGGGATCGTCCTGGAGGCGGTGGCGCAGGCCCTTGAGGGAGCCCTGCCCGCCGTGCCGGACGGTAATAACGAAGTCGGGGCCGGTGAAGCACATCACCTCGCCGGTCTCCACCACCTCGCTGGTGGCGGTCAGTTCGGCGTGCTCGACGTAGTGGATCGTCTTGAAGACGGTGAAGAGGGTGTCGTCGTAGCGTTCCAGCTTCGGCCGCTGGTGCGCGTGCACCGCGTCCTCGACCGCCAGCGGGTGCAGGCCGAAGGTGGCCGCGATCCCCGCGAACTCCTCCTCGGTCGGCTCGTGCAGGCCGATCCAGACGAAGCCGCCGTCCTCGCGGACCCTGCGGATCGCCTCACGGGGCGTCAGGCAGACGGGGCCCAGCACGCGCCGGCCGTCGCGGTACACGGCGCAGTCGACGACCGCGCTGCTCGCCGACGGGTCGCGGGTGGTGTCGTACCGGGGCTGTGCGGGGGTGGACTTGCGCAGCGACGGACGGACGGCCGCACGCAGGTAGGGCAGCATCGACATGGCAGGCTCCTTCGCGCGCACGGCTGCGGACCGTGCGGGTGGGAGACCCTCACCGCCGCCGGAGGACGCGCAGGCCCGGGCAGGGGGGAGGGAACAGGACGGGAGGACAAAGTTCTGCCGTCGCTCTTCTACTGATCAGGAGATCAAAGGGGGCGGGAGACGCCCGTCACAGAAGTGGAAGAGCGATTGGTACTGCACGGTCGACTTCGATCCATCGCAGCCCCACCTCCTCCGGCCGGTCCCCCGTGAGGGACGTCCTGTCGCCGGAGCGTGCCACCAGCGCTTCTTCAGCGCGGCCCCGACCAGCTGTCAACACTATCAGCCGACGGATGGTCAAGACGCGTCCTTTACCCGGCTGATACGAGTTCTATGCTCGCTCCATGGCAGAAATTCTGGCCCTCGTGGAGGCTCGGCTGCACACCGCGTTCGGCGTACCCGACGCACGCGCCGCCGTCACCTTCCTGGGCACCGACCGTATCGAGGTACTCCGTTTCACCGAGGGCGACCTCGTGCGGTACGCGACCCTCGGGATGTCCGCGCACCCGATGACCGATCCGACCGCCGTGGTCGCCGACCCCGTGCGCGGGCCGCGCGCCGAGCTGGTGCTGACCGTGCGCGCCGGGCTGGCGGCCACGGACAAACTGCTCAGGCCGCTCGCGGTACTGGCCGCGTCACCGCAGGTCGAAGGGCTGATCGTGGCCCCCGGGGCCTCCCTGGAGGTGGGTGAACCCCTCTGGGAGGGCGCGCCGTTCAGCTCCGTCCTGGTGGCGGAGCCGGGCGGTCTGGTGGAGGACCTGGAGCTGGACGAGCCCATGGACCCGGTCCGCTTCCTCCCGCTGCTGCCGATGACGGCGAACGAGGCCGCGTGGAAGAGGGTGCACGGGGCATCCGCTCTTCAGGAACGCTGGCTCGCGCGCGGCACGGATCTGCGGGATCCTCTGCGTACCGCAGTCGCACTGGACTGAGCCCGGACGGGTGATCGCGTCTTGACGGCGCGCCGGGCGGGGAGGAGCGTGGCTTCTTATGAGGGGCGAACCAAGTTGCCCGAAGTGCGGTGGCCGGGTCAGAGCGCCCGGTCTCTTCTCCGACTCCTGGCAGTGCGCGGTGCACGGCGCTGTCTACCCTCTGCAACCCGTCATCCCGCCCAGCGTCGAAGGCCTCAGCGTGGTCGTGCACCGGACGCGCGTGCCGGTGTGGATGCCGTGGCCGCTGCCGGTGGGATGGCTGTTCACCGGGGTCGCCTCCGCCGGTGACGACCGCAGCGGGGGCCGGGCGACGGCGGTGGCCTGCTCGGGTCCCGGCCCGCTGGGCGGCATGGGCGAGCTGCTGCTGGTCGCCGAGGAGCTGGGAGTGGGCCTCGGCGCGCGCTTCGCGGGCATCGACGGCCCGGACCCCGGCTCGCACCTCGACGTCTCGGCGCCGCCGCACGCCAAGGTGGTCGCGGCCGGCCGCCCGACCCCGCTGTGGCACCTCAAGGGAGCCCCCGACGACCGGGCCGTCTTCGCGGGCGAGGCGCGCGGCCTGTGGCTGTGGGCGATCGTCTGGCCGGAGCAGTCCGGGCTGCTGATGTACGACGAACTCGTCCTCACCGACCTCCGCGACGCGGGAGCCGAGCTCGAACTGCTGCCGTGCGGGGCACTGAGCCCCCGCATCCTCGGGCCGGGCTAGGCACACGGGCGCACTGCCCGGCCAGGGCGCGGGGGCGCAGTGCAGGCCAGGGCGCGGGGGCGCAGTGCCAGGCCAGGGCCCGGGGGCCCGTTGCCCGCGGGGTCCTTCGGCCCGGCTATCCTGGAGTGCCCCCCTTCCGTACCACCACCCCTGGAGCCCGGCTGTGCGCATCGACCTGCACGCCCACTCCACGGCTTCCGACGGTACGGACACCCCCGCCGAGCTGGTGCGCAATGCCGCCGCGGCCGGGCTGGACGTGGTCGCGCTGACCGACCACGACACCGTGGGCGGGTACGCCGAGGCCGTCGCCGCGCTGCCCGCCGGGCTGACGCTGGTGACCGGGGCCGAGCTGTCCTGCCGGCTCGACGGGGTCGGGCTGCACATGCTCGCGTACCTCTTCGACCCGCAGGAGCCCGAGCTCGCCCGTGAGCGCGAGCTCGTACGGGACGACCGCACCCCGCGCGCCCAGGCCATGGTCGGCAAGCTCCGGGCGCTCGGCGTGGACGTCACCTGGGAGCAGGTGGCCCGGATCGCCGGGGAGGGCTCGGTGGGGCGGCCGCACATCGCGACCGCGCTGGTCGAGCTGGGCGTCGTACCCACCGTCTCGGACGCCTTCACGCCCGACTGGCTCGCCGACGGCGGCCGCGCGTACGCCGAGAAGCACGAGCTGGACCCCTTCGACGCCATCCGCCTGGTCAAGGCGGCCGGCGGGGTCACCGTCTTCGCCCACCCCGCCGCCGTCAAGCGCGGCGAGTGCGTGCCCGAGGCCGCGATAGCGGAGCTGGCGGCCGCGGGCCTGGACGGCATCGAGGTGGACCACATGGACCACGACACCGGCACCCGCGCGCGGCTGCGCGGCCTGGCGGCGGACCTCGGACTGCTGACCACCGGCTCCAGCGACTACCACGGCAGCCGCAAGACCTGCCGGCTCGGGGAGTACACCACCGACCCCGAGATCTACGGCGAGATCACGCGCCGTGCGACGGGGGCCTTCCCGGTGCCCGGCGCCGGCGGACGCGTGGGTTAGCGAGTCCTGGGCTCAGCTCCACCCGTCCCACCCCTTTTCTCTGCGCGTTCTCTTCGCGACACCCCTCTCTCCTGCAAGGCATCACTGTGTTCGACTTCGCCGTCTTCGGATCCCTTTTTCTCACGCTTTTTGTGATTATGGACCCCCCGGGGATCACGCCGATCTTCCTCGCCCTCACCTCCGGGCGCCCCGCCAAGGTGCAGCGCAAGATGGCCTGGCAGGCCGTCTGCGTGGCCTTCGGCGTCATCGCCGTCTTCGGGATCTGCGGCCAGCAGATCCTGGACTACCTGCACGTGTCCGTGCCGGCGCTGATGATCGCCGGTGGTCTGCTGCTCCTGCTCATCGCGCTCGACCTGCTCACCGGCAAGACCGACGAGCCCAAGCAGACCAAGGACGTCAACGTCGCGCTCGTCCCGCTGGGCATGCCGCTGCTGGCCGGTCCCGGTGCGATCGTGTCCGTGATCCTGGCCGTGCAGAAGGCCGACGGCTTCGGCGGCCAGCTGTCGGTGTGGTGCGCGATCATCGCCATGCACGTCGTGCTGTGGCTGACCATGCGCTACTCGCTGGTGATCATCCGGGTCATCAGGGACGGCGGCGTGGTCCTGGTGACGCGGCTCGCCGGCATGATGCTCTCCGCGATCGCCGTCCAGCAGATCATCAACGGCGTGCTCCAGGTCGTACGCGGCGCCTGACGCGCGACGGGCCCGTCCCGGCCCCCGTCCCGCCCGTCCCGTCCCGTCGTGGACATGCGAACGCCCCCGCACCGGTCCGGTGCGGGGGCGTCTACGTCCGTGCGGTGGTGGTGGGCGTCAGCAGGACGCCGTCTCAGCCGGTCGGATCAGGATGCGCTGGCCGACGGCCGCGGCCTGCTGCACGATCCGGTTGACGGAGGCCGCGTCCACGACGGTGCTGTCCACGGCGGATCCGTCGACGTCGTCCAGGCGCAGAATCTCGAAGCGCATGGGGCTTCTCCCTTCGTCGGTGTTTCTCCTTGCGTAGGTATAACGAAGTGTAGACGGCAAACATTCCCTACGCTAAGGAAATTTTTTCACTGGCTAACTACTCGGGGGTGCAGGAGTCCCAGAAGGCAGCCAGCGCACCCGCCGTGACCTGCGGATTCTCCGCATTCGGCGAGTGCTCGGCGCCCTCGACGATCACGCGCGAAGCACTCAGGCGCACCGCCATGTCGTCCATCAGCGGCACCGGCCACGCATAGTCCACGACCCCGGACAGCACCAGCTTGGGCAGCGCCACGGCCGCCAGCTCCGCGACCCGGTCCGGCTCCGAGATCAGCACCCGGCCCGTCCCGATCAGCTGCTCGGGGACGGTGGCCAGCCACCGCTCGCGCAGGAACTCCGTCAGCTCGGGCGCATCCGGGACTGCGTTCTCGGGGTCCTGCGCGCGCATCGCCTCCCACACCGCCGGCATGTCCTCGCGCAACGCCTCCAGAGCCGCCACCAGCAGCTTCGTACGCGCCTGCTGCTCCTCGGAGATCGCGGCGGGCCCGCTGCTCAGCAGTGTGAGCGAGGCGAAGGGGGCCGCGTCGCGCAGCACCGCGGCGCGCGAGACCAGCCCGCCGAAGGAGTGCCCGACCAGATGGACCGGGCCCCCGCCCAGCGCGGCGGCCTGCGCGAGGACGTCCCTCCCCAGCTCCTCCACGGTGTACGCGGACTCCTCGCGCGGACCCGGGCTCTGGTACTGGCCGCGGCCGTCGACGGCGACGACGCGGTACCCGGCGCCGGCCAGCGGCTCCAGCAGCCCGATGAAGTCCTCCTTGCTGCCCGTGAACCCGGGGACCAGCAGGGCGGTCCCGCGGACGGGCGCACCGGCCTCGTGCACGGCGAACGCGCCACGGGCGGTGTCGAGGAGGTACGCGCGGGCGCGCGGGGGCAGGGAGAGGCGCGGCGGCTTGCTCATACGGCTCACGTTACTGGCCGGTCGGCGGCGCGGTTCCGCGGGACGGCCGATACCGGTACGCCGATGGCCCGGCCCCCCAGGACGGGGAACCGGGCCATCGTGACGGTGCTTACGCCTCCGGCGCGGCCGCGGCCTTGCGGGTGCGGGTGCGCTTCGGCTTCGCCGGGGCCTCCTCGGCCACCGCGGCGGCCGGAGCCTCCGGAGCGGCCTCGGCGACCTTGCGGGTCCGGGTCCGGCGGGCCTTGACCGGCTCGACGGGCGGCGCCATCTGGAAGTCCGGCTCCGGAGCCGCGTCCACGACCTTGCGGACGCGGGTGCGGACGGCGCGGGCCTTGACGGGCTCCACGGGCGGGGCCATCTGGAAGTCCGGCTCGGGAGCCGACTCGACGGCCTTGCGGACGCGGGTCCGCTTCGGCTTGACCGGGGCCTCCTCGGCCGGGGTCTCGACCACGGCCGCCTCGGCGACCGCGGCGACGGCCTTGCGGGTGCGGGTGCGCTTCGGCCTGGCCGCAGCCTCCTCGGCCACCACGACCGCGGCGGCCTCGACGATCGCGGCGGCCTCGGCGACCGGCGCGGCCGCCACGGCCGGAGCCGCCTCGGCGACGGCCACGGCCTCGACGGCCTGGGCCGGCACCGCGCCCACACGGGTACGGCGGCGGCGCGGCCTGCGCGGCTCGTCGGCGGCCGGGGCCTGCGCGGACTGCGGGGCCTCGGCCGCGGGTGCGGCGGCGGCCTCGGAGCCCAGCTCCGCACCACCACGGGTACGGCGGCGCTGACGCGGCGTACGGGTGCGCGCCGGGCGCTCCTCGGTGACCACGGCGGCGGCGGCCGGACCGCGGCCGCCACGGGCACCGCGGCCGCCGGTCTCGCCCAGGTCCTCGAGGTCCTCGGCCTTCAGGCCGGCCCGCGTGCGCTCGGCGCGCGGCAGGACGCCCTTGGTGCCGGCCGGGATGTTCAGCTGCTCGAACAGGTGCGGGGACGTGGAGTACGTCTCGACCGGGTCGTGGAAGTCCAGCTCCAGCGCCTTGTTGATCAGCTGCCAGCGCGGGATGTCGTCCCAGTCGACCAGGGTGACGGCGATGCCCTTGTTGCCCGCGCGGCCGGTGCGGCCCACGCGGTGCAGGAAGGTCTTCTCGTCCTCCGGCGTCTGGTAGTTGATGACGTGCGTCACGCCCTCGACGTCGATGCCGCGGGCGGCGACGTCGGTGCACACCAGCACGTCGACCTTGCCGTTGCGGAACGCGCGCAGGGCCTGCTCGCGCGCACCCTGGCCCAGGTCGCCGTGGACGGCGCCCGAGGCGAAGCCGCGCTTCTCCAGCTGCTCGGCGATGTCGGCCGCCGTGCGCTTGGTACGGCAGAAGATCATGGCCAGGCCGCGGCCCTCGGCCTGCAGGATGCGGGAGACGAGCTCAGGCTTGTCCATGTTGTGCGCGCGGAAGACGTGCTGCGCGATGTTGGCGACGGTCGCGCCCTCGCCGTCCTCGGACACGGCGCGGATGTGCGTCGGCTGGGACATGTACCGGCGGGCCAGGCCGATGACCGCGCCCGGCATGGTCGCCGAGAACAGCATGGTCTGACGCTTCGGCGGCAGGTGGTTGATGATCTTCTCGACGTCGGGCAGGAAGCCCAGGTCGAGCATCTCGTCGGCCTCGTCGAGGACCAGCGCGCGGATGTGCGACAGGTCCAGCTTCTTCTGGCCGGCCAGGTCGAGCAGGCGGCCCGGGGTGCCGACGATGATGTCGACGCCCTTCTTGAGCGCCTCGACCTGGGGCTCGTACGCGCGGCCGCCGTATATGGCGAGGACGCGGACGTTACGGACCTTGCCCGCGGTCAGGAGGTCGTTGGTGACCTGGGTGCACAGCTCGCGGGTCGGAACCACCACGAGGGCCTGCGGGGCGTCGGTCAGCTGGTCCGGGCGGGCCCGGCCGGCCTCGACGTCCGCGGGGACGGTGACCCGCTCCAGCAGGGGAAGGCCGAAACCGAGCGTCTTGCCGGTTCCGGTCTTGGCCTGGCCGATGACGTCCGTGCCGGAAAGGGCGACGGGAAGGGTCATCTCCTGGATCGGGAAAGGGGACACGATGCCGACGGCCTCGAGGGCTTCGGCGGTCTCGGGGAGAATCCCGAGGTCTCGGAACGTAGTCAGGGTGCTGCCTCTTCTGTGAGACGCGGCCCGAGGCGGCGAAGGGGGTCGTACCGTGCCTGGCTATGCCGTACTGCTACGTACGAAGCTGCGCGGGACCACTGCCGTCGCTCAAGCGCTCTTGCCGCTGAGGGGGCCCCTCGTGCGGGGAGGCACGCGTCTGCGCACACACCACACCACTGAGGGCGGTCGGTTTGGAGCCGATCGGGCCACCGACCGGGCATCCTCATTCAGATGGCCCGCCGAGTATCCGGCAGGCGCATTACCACTGTACCCCGGAATCGCGCAGCTGTGTCGGGCGAATTCATCACCGCGGCACGTTTAGGCAGACCGGCGGTGACCAGGCGTGGTGACTTGAGGCGCCTTTCGGCGGGCTATTGTGCGGAGCATGTCGACCGTAGAAAACGCCACGCCCGCCGACGACGGCACCTCCGCCGAAGCCGAGGGCATCGCCGCCCAGGACTGGGCGGCCGCCTCCGCCTCGCCGCAGTACCGGGCCGCCGTCGTGGACCTGCTCGGCGCGCTCGCGTACGGAGAGCTCGCGGCCTTCGAACGCCTCGCGGAGGACGCGAAGCTCGCGCCCACCCTCGACGACAAGGCCGAGCTCGCCGCCATGGCGTCCGCCGAGTTCCACCACTTCGAGCGGCTGCGCGACCGGCTCGCGGCGATCGACGCCGAGCCCACCGCCGCCATGGAGCCCTTCGCCAAGGGCGTGGACGACTTCCACCGCCAGACCGCGCCCTCGGACTGGCTGGAGGGCCTGGTCAAGGCCTACGTCGGCGACTCGATCGCCAGCGACTTCTACCGCGAGGTCGCCACCCACCTCGACACCGACACCCGGGCCCTGGTCCTCGGCGTGCTCGACGACACCGGCCACGGCAACTTCGCCGTCGAGAAGGTCCGCGCCGCCATCGAGGCCGACCCGCGCTGCGGCGGCCGCCTCGCGCTGTGGGCCCGCCGGCTGATGGGCGAGGCCCTCTCGCAGGCCCAGCGCGTGGTCGCCGAGCGCGACGCGCTCTCCACCATGCTGGTCGGCGGAGTCGACGGCATGGCCGCCGGCTTCGATCTCGCGGCCGTCGGCGAGATGTTCACCCGGATCACCAAGGCGCACACCAAGCGGATGGCAGCCCTCGGCCTCGCCGCCTAGGCGCCGCCGCGGCCCGGAACCGGGCCGCGCGTACGACGGCCCCGGCACGGAGTCATCCGTGCCGGGGCCGTCGTGTGTCAGGGGTCAGCCCCGGGTCGGGAGCGAAAACGGAGTCCTGTGCGAGGGCCTGCGGGGCCCGGAGGCCGGCCGGAGGAGCAGGGACAGCACCACCGCCGACACCAGCACGGCCCCGACGAAGGTCGCGGTCAGGGTGTTGTGCCCCGGGCCGAGCGCGAAGTGCGTCAGATAGGCCCCGAACAGCGCCCCGAGCACCCCGCTGACCAGCACCACCCGCAGGGCGGGCAGCCGTCCGGCGAGCATCCGCGCGGCTGTCGCGGACAGGGCGAGGCCCAGCAGGGCAGAGCCGAGCACTTCCATCAGCAGCATGAAGTCCCTCCCACACGTCAGGGCAAACGCCGTCACTGCCGTCCTACCCGAAGCGGAAGACACGGAAACGGCCCGGTGGAGCCAACCACCGGGCCGTTTCAGACAGTTCTCGGCACGTCAGGTGCCATCGCGTCAGAGCGCTCCGAAGCCGACCTTGCGCGTGCTCGGCTCGCCAAGGTCGACGTACGACAGGCGGTCGGACGGCACCAGGACCTTGCGGCCCTTGGTGTCGGTGAGGCTGAGCAGCGGTGCGGTGCCGGACAGCGCGGCGGCGACGATGCTCTCCAGCTCCTCGGCGCTCAGGTCGCTCTCCAGCACGATCTCCCGGGGTGCGTGCTGCACGCCGATCTTGACCTCCACGGCTATGTCCCTCCGACGGTCCGTTTCGCGCGATCAGCCGCGCCGTACGCGGTCCACATTAGCCCGGAGAGGGGACGGGAACCGCGCGTAGCGGACACGCTCGCAGCGAACAGCGCCGGAGGCGACGGCGCACCCGGCCCTCCCGGAGGCCGTCCCGCGGCTCGGCCCCGGGCGCCCGCGGCTCAGCCTTCGGCGCCCTGGTCGCCGCCCTGCTCGCTGCCGTGCAGCGGGAATCCCGCGATGCCGCGCCAGGCGAGCGAGGTCAGCAGGCCCACCGCCGTGTCCCGCGCGACCGGGCTCTCGCTCGACAGCCAGTAGCGGGCCACCACCTGCGAGACCCCGCCCAGGCCCACGGCCAGCAGCATCGACTCGTCCTTGGACAGGCCGGTGTCCTCGGCGATGACGTCGGAGATGGCCTCGGCGCACTGGAGCGAGACCCGGTCGACGCGTTCGCGCACGGCCGGCTCGTTCGTCAGGTCGGACTCGAAGACCAGCCGGAAGGCGCCGCCTTCGTCCTCCACGTACGCGAAGTAGGCGTCCATCGTGGCCGCCACGCGCAGCTTGTTGTCGGTCGTCGACGCGAGCGCCGTGCGCACGGCGAGCAGCAGGGCCTCGCAGTGCTGGTCCAGCAGCGCCAGGTAGAGGTCGAGCTTGCCGGGGAAGTGCTGGTACAGCACCGGCTTGCTCACGCCGGCCCGCTCGGCGATGTCGTCCATGGCCGCGGCGTGGTAGCCCTGCGCGACGAAGACCTCCTGAGCCGCGCCCAGCAGCTGGTTGCGCCGGGCCCGGCGCGGCAGTCGCGTGCCCCGCGGACGCGCTGCCTCGGTCTGCTCGATGGCTGTCACGCCGCCTCCCACTTTCTCTAAGAACACAGTGCGCTGTGCGCCGCGCGGCCATCGTACTTTTCGGTAACCGAATCTGGTGGGTTCAAGCCGAGTTTTCTCGCGGTACGGACCGGTCGGACGTGCTGGTCAGCGGTAGTCGTCGTCGTCCAGGGGCACCACCCTGGCCTGCTCCACGGCGTCGCCGTCATTGGCCTCGCCGCGATCCACACCGGTGACCCGGTCGTCCTCCTGCGACGGCTCCACCTCGGTCAGCTGCTCGGCCAGGTCCGCCTCGGGCGCTTCGGGGTCGGCGGCTTCCGGAAACGGCTCCCGGAAGGTGTCCGGCTCCGCAGGGTCGACAGTCATACCGCTCCCCTCGCTTCCTTGTGCTCACTACGAGCCTAGGAGGCTTGCGGATACCCCGCTATACGGATCGCCATGCCTCTGTGACCGCGAACACAAGGAGTCCGGCGTGATCGTCTCGTAACATTGCCGCATGTCTTCGACCGAGCTGCCGGGTGTACGGTCCACCGCCGAGCCCTCCGCCCCGGCGGGAGCGGTCCGGGTGGCCGATGGAGAGCAGCTGCGCACCGTCGCGCTGCCCGGGCTGGAGCTGGCGGTCCGGGTGCGCCCGCCCGTCCGCACGGACCTGCCGCCCGCCCTGTTCGTCCACGGACTCGGGGGTTCCTCCCAGAACTGGTCCGAGCTCATGGGGCGGCTGGCCGACACCGTCGACGGCGAGGCCCTCGACCTGCCCGGCTTCGGCTGGTCCCCGCCGCCCGGCGACCGCGACTACTCGGTCACCGCGTTCGCCCGCGCCGTCATCCGGTACCTCGACGCCGCCGGACGCGGGCCGGTCCACCTGTTCGGCAACTCCCTCGGCGGCGCCGTCTCCACGCGCGTCGCGGCCGTCCGGCCCGACCTGGTGCGCTCCCTCACGCTGGTCTCGCCCGCCCTGCCCGAACTGCGCGTGCAGCGGTCGGCCGTGCCGACGGCGCTGCTCGCCGTACCGGGGATGGCCGCGCTGGTGGGCCGGATCGCCCAGGGCCTGACCGCCGAACAGCGCACCCGGGGGGTGACGGAGCTCTGCTACGGGGACCCCGCACGGGTGACGCCGGAGGGGTTCCGCAACGCGGTCGAGGAGATGGAGCGGCGGATGGCGCTGCCGTACTTCTGGGAGTCCCTGAGCCGTTCGTCCCGCGGCATCGTCGACGCCTACACCCTCGGCGGCCAGCACGGACTGTGGCGGCAGGCCCAGCGGGTACTCGCACCGACCCTGCTGGTCTACGGTGGCAGGGACCAGCTGGTCTCGTACCGCATGGCGCACAAGGCGGCCGCTGCCTTTCGGGGCTCGCGGCTGCTGTGTCTGCCCGAGGCCGGGCACGTGGCGATGATGGAGTACCCCGAGGTGGTGGCCGCCGCCTTCCGGGAGCTGCTCCAGGACACCGAAGACGGCAGAGGCTGAGAACCGTGGGACGACATAGCCGCAAGGCGCCCCTGCCCGCCGCGGCGCCCGCACCCGCCCCGGCGCCGGCCCCCCGGCCGTACGACCAGCCCTACGACCCGCCCTACGAGCAGTCGCACGGGCGGCCGCCGGTGTACGAGGAACGCGGCCGGCCCTGGCCCGAGACCACCGTCACCCACCAGGGATACGTGCCCGAGGAGCGGCCCGTCCCCACCGGCCACCCCCAGCAGCACGAGGGCGGCGGCGCCTGGGGGGCCCGGGCCGACTCCGTGTACGGCGACTGGCGCGGGATCCCGCGGCCCCGGACCACGACCGCCCTGCTCGACACCGACACCCCGGCCTTCGGCACTCCCGCGGTCGGCTTCCCGCAGGTCACCCTGCCCCCGCCGGACTCCGCTCCGGCCCCCGGCCGGATGCCCGCGCCCGCCCGCGTCCCCGGCCCGGGCCCCGGCTCCGCCCCCGCTTCCGACCCGGACCGCGACGCCCTCACCTCCACCGGCTCGCACCGCCGCGTGCCCGGGCCGCGCAAGCCCGTCGACGAAGCGCCGGCGCCGGAGCCGGAGCAGCCCGGCTCCAGCCGCGGCCTGAAGGTCCGCACCTACACCGGCATGGCCGCCGCGGCCGTCACCACCGTCCTCGCCGTGGTCGTCGCCGGGCAGGTGGCCTCGGACGGCGAGCGCGTCCAGCACGGCACGCTCGCCGCCACCGACGACCGGGCCGACGGGGCCGCCTCCCGTTCCGACGGCCGCCCGACGCCGGAGGCGCCCGCGCAGGCCCCCGCGCCCGCGCCCGCGCCGGAGCTCACGTACGAGCAGAAGATGGCCCAGCAGCTGCCGATCGACGAGAAGCTCACCGGCTCCGGCGCCTTCGACACCGTGCCGGGCGTGGCCAAGGCCCCCGGCAAGGGCAAGCTCGTGCGCTACCGGGTCGACGTGGAGCAGGGCCTCGGCCTGGACCCGCAGCTGTTCGCCGAGGCCGTCCACCGCACCCTCAACGACGACCGCAGCTGGGCCCACGGCGGCGCGAAGACCTTCGAGCGGGTGCCGGGCGGCGAGACCGACTTCGTGATCACCCTCGCCAGCCCCGGGACCACCGCGAAGTGGTGCGCGAAATCCGACCTGGACACCACGGTCGACAACGTCTCGTGCGACTCCGCCGCCACCGAGCGCGTGATGATCAACGCGTTCCGCTGGGCCCAGGGAGCCGCCACCTTCGGGCCGGACCAGATGCTCGCCTACCGCCAGATGCTCATCAACCACGAGGTCGGCCACCGGCTCGGACACGGCCACGTGAACTGCCGCACGCCCGGCGCACTCGCCCCGATCATGCAGCAGCAGACGAAGTCGCTCGACATCGACGGCATCCAGTGCAAGCCCAACCCGTGGGTATTTCCCGGCAGTTGACCGCACTTCGCGCCCGTATCGCGCCGCGTAGCGCGCTCGAACGCGAACCGTACGGGAAAGTTACGACTCTTCACCCCTTCCGGTGGCGCGACGGACAACCGTCCGTCGCGCCTTCGGCATATCCGCTTGAGTTCTTCCGCGGCGGGTCGCCGGACCGACGGCGACCGCCTGTAACGGGAGATCGGGGGTGCCACTCGTGCGGATCGGACTGCTCACGGAAGGTGGTTATCCGTATGCCACGGGAGAGGCGAGGCTGTGGTGCGACCGGCTCGTGCGCGGGCTCCCGCAGCACGAGTTCGAGCTCTACGCACTGAGCCGCAGCGCCGAGCAGGAACGCGCGAGGGTCCCGCTGCCCGAACACGTCACCGGAGTCCGGACCGCCCCCCTGTGGGCCCCGGCCGACGACGGGCGGACGTACTCCCGGCGCGAGCGCCGGCGGTTCGCCGACTGCTTCCGGGAACTGGTCCACGGGATCTGCGCCGGCGAGGCGCCCGCCTTCGCGGCCGGGCTGTACGGGCTCGCCGGACTCGCCCGCGAACAGGGCGGACTGTACGCGGCGCTGCGCTCCGAGTCCGCGGTACGGCTGCTCGAATCCGCCTGCCGCGCACAGGGCGCCGGGCGGACCGTGCAGGCGGCGCAGGTGCCGGACCTGCTGGAGTTCGTGGACGAACTGGAGCGGATGCTGCGGCCGTTGTCCCTCGACTGGTACGAGGAGAACGCCCCGCTCGGCAGCCTGGGCGCGGTCGACGTCTGCCACGCGGCGGCGGGCGGGGTCGCCGCCCTCCCCGGACTGCTGGCCAAACGCTTCTTCGGAGTCCCGCTGCTGGTCACCGAGTACGGAGTCCAGCTGCGGGCCCACTACCTCGAGCAGAGCCCGGAGGCCCGCCCGGCCGTACGGGCCCTGCTCGCGGCCTTCCACATCCGGCTGGCCGCCGAGATCTACGCCCGGGCCGACCTGCTGACCCCCGGGAACGCGCACGCCCGACGCTGGCAGGAGCGGTGCGGGGCCGCCCGGGACAAGCTGCGGACGGTCTACCCCGGGATGGAGGCGGACCGATTCGCCACCGTCGGGGAGTCCGCGGACTGCGGGGACCCCGACACCCTCGTGTGGGTCGGGCGGATAGAGCCCGCCAAGGACCTGATCGCCCTGCTGCACGCCTTCGCGGAGGTCCGCAAGGCCGCTCCGCAGACCCGGCTGCGGATCTTCGCCACGGCCGCGGCCCCCGGCTACCTCGCCGACTGCCGCTCGCTGGCCGCCCAGCTCTTCCCCGACGAGGCCGCCGACGCCGTCACGGCCGGGGAGAACCCCGTCACCTTCGAGGAGATCGGGGGACCCGACGCGCCGACCCCGGCCGAGGCGTACGGCACCGGGCGGGTCGTCGTGCTGTCCTCCGTGATCGAGGGCTTCCCGGTCACGCTGGCCGAGGCGATGCTGTGCGGCCGCGCCACCGTCTCCACCGACGTCGGCGCGGTCTGCGAGGTCATCGGCGGCACCGGGCTCGTCGTCCCGCCGCGCAATCCGCGGGCGCTGGCCGACGCGTGCCTGGCGCTGCTGCGGGATCCCGAACGGGCGCAGCGGCTCGGCGCGGCCGCGCGGGCCAGGGCGCTGGAGCTGTTCACCGTCGAGCAGAACGTGGCCGCCTTCCGGGAGATCTACCTGAGGCTGCTCGCCGCCGGGTCGGCGCGGCCGGACGGGGAGGTCCCCTTCGCGCGGCCCGCCGAAGCGAGGGTGCCGGGGCACTGGACCAGCCCGACGTGGGCGGAGCCGGTGCCGGTGTCGGTGCCCGAGGCGTCGGCATGACGGGGCTCCGTGTGTCCGCCTCGGGCGGGGATGACGGCTCGTCTGCCGGTGCGGCGCCGTTGCCGGGGCTCCGCGGGGTCGCCTCCGGCGAGGGGGGCGAGGGTATGCGTGCCGGTGCCGCGCCGTTGCCGGGGCTCCGCGGGGTCGCCTCCGGCGAGGGGGGCGAGGGTATGCGTGCCGGTGCCGCGCCGTTGCCGGGGCTCCGCCCCGGACCCCGCGCCTCAAACGCCGGCGGGGCTGAAATTGCCGGGCCTCGTGCCTCAGGTGGGGGCGGGGCTGAATTTGCGGGGCCTCGTGCCTCAAGTGCCGGCGAACCCCGCGCCTCAAACGCCGGCGGGGCTGAAATTGCCGGTGGGGGGCGGCGGGGGAGAGGGGATCCGGTCAAGGTGCTGTTGCATCGGCATCGGGAGTTGTGCGGGCGGGCCGTGGATCCGCTGGAGATCGCCGCCGGGCTCGAGGCCCACGGGATCACCGACCGCACCGCCCGGCGCTTCCGGCACCGGGACGTCTTCTCGCTCGCCGAGGAGCTGTACGCCCGCACCCCGCGCGGGGACGCCCCCGCCGCCGAGCGCACGCGGGCGCCCGCCGGGCCGTCCCCGCTGCTGGGACTCGGCTTCGCGCTGCTGCCCGGGGCCCTCGCCTTCGGGGCGGCCTCCGCCGCGCCGGCCTGGGCCGGGCCCGTCGCCGTGGCCGTGACCGTCGCCGCGCTGGTGTGGCCCGGCCGGGCCGCCGGCGGGCGGTTCCCCCTGGCGGCGCACCTGCTCGCCGCGGCCGTCGCAGGCTGGGCCGCGCACCGGTACGGCACCGCCCTCGCGCTCGGCCTCGCCCTGGCCGTCGCCCCCGGGCACCTGGCCGCGGCCGCCTTCGCCGCCCGGGCCAGGGCGCGGCTCGCCGGGAGCCGGGCCCTGGAGGAGTTCGCGGACCGGGTCCGGCCGCTGCTCCTCGCCGCCGTCGCGGGGTTCGCCGCGGCCGCCGCCGGGGCCGCCGCGCTCGCCGGAGCCCGGCTCACGGCCGCCGTCCCGCTCGCCCTGCTGCTGTTCCTGACCAGGCTGCTGCTGCTCCACGGAGCCCACCGCGGGCCCGTCGCCGCGGCCCTGGCGCTCGCCCTCGTACCCGTCCCGGCCGCGGCCTCCGCCGCGGCCGCGGGACTCCTCGTACACGCGGTCCTCGCACTGTCCCGCGCATCCGCCCATGCGCGGCCCCGTCCACCCACCCGCAAGGAGAAACAGAAGATGACCGGCCAGCCAACCAACCAAGGGGCCATGCGATGAGGGTGCTGCTGATCGGAGCCAACGGATACCTCGGCCGCTACGTCGCCGACCGGCTGCTCGCCGACCCCGCCGTCCAGCTCACCGCGCTCGGCCGCGGCGACGACGCCGACGTCCGGTTCGACCTCGCCACCGGCAGCCCCGGTGCGCTGACCCGGTTCCTCGACGCCGTCCACCCGGGCGTCGTGATCAACTGCGCCGGCGCCACCCGCGGCGGAGCCCGCGAGCTCACCCGGCACAACACGGTGGCCGTCGCGACGATCTGCGAATCCCTGCGCCGCAGCGGCTGCGGGGCCCGCCTCGTCCAGCTCGGCTGCGCCGCCGAGTACGGGCCCAGCCAGCCCGGCTCCTCCACGGCCGAGGACGCCGTGCCGAGACCCGGCGGGCCGTACGGCGTCAGCAAACTGGCCGCCACCGAGCTGGTGCTCGGCTCCGGTCTGGACGCCGTCGTGCTCCGCGTCTTCTCGCCCGTCGGCCCCGGCACCCCCGCCGGCTCCCCGCTCGGCCGCCTCGCCGAGGCCATGCGGCGGGCCATGCAGTCCGGGGACGGGGAGCTCAAGCTCAGCGGGCTCGGCGTGCAGCGCGACTTCGTGGACGTACGGGACGTGGCCCGGGCCGTGCACGCGGCCTCGCTCTCGGCGGCCCAGGGCGTCGTGAACATCGGCACCGGCCGCGCGGTCCGGCTGCGCGACGCGGCCGCCGTCCTGGCCCGGGTCGCCGGGTACGGGGGCGCGCTGCACGAGCTGGACGTCCCGCACGGCGGGCCCCAGCAGCACGCGCACCCCGGCCGGCCGGCCGGTCTCGCCGCCATCGGCTCCCCCCGCTCCGAGGCGACCGCCGAGCAGCTCGCCGGCGCGGCCCCGCAGCCGTACCCGTACCCCGACGGCTGCGGCGCCTGGCAGCAGGCCGATGTCCGCACCGCCCGCGACCGGCTCGGCTGGCGGCCGCGGATCAACCTGGAGGAGTCCCTCGCGGACATCTGGATGGAGGCGGCGTGCCGCATCTGACCACCCCGCCGGGTGCTGCGACGGCGCCCGCGACCGAGGCCGGCCGCCTCGGCCTGGGCATCCCCGGCTATGCGCACCCGCTGCTCGCCCCCGTCGAATGGGCCGAGCTGACCCGCCCCGGAACCCCGCTGCACTGGGCGGTGCTCAATGTCACGGAAGGCCCCGGCGGGCGGCCTGACCCGCACTGCACGGAAGCCGCCGCGAAGCTCCGCGGCGCGGGCGGCGGCCCGCGGCTCCTCGGCCATCTCGCGATGCGGGACGGCGAGCGGTCCTTCGGGGAGCTGGTCTCCGACGCCCACCGCTTCCTCGACTGGTACGGGGTGGGCGGCTTCTACCTCGCCGGGGCTCCGGCCGGCAAGGCCGAACTCGCCTCGGTGCGCCGGGTCGCGGACACCCTGCGCGGCCTCGGCGAGGAGGTGCGGATCGTGCTCGGGCACGGCACGCACCCGTACGAGGGCTACCTGGAGGCCGCCGACCAGCTGGTCACCTTCTCCGGGGCGTGGGCCGACTACCGCTGGTCGCAGGTGGCCGAGTGGACCGCCGACCATCCGCCGGAGCGGTTCTGCCACCTGGTGCACGGGGTGCCGCGCACCCATCTCGAGGAGGCGATGCGGATCGCCCGCTGGCAGGGGGCGGGCACCATCTGGTTCACCGACCGGCGCGGCGCTGCCGATCGCGACCCGTGGGCGTCCATGCCCGCGTACTGGGACGAAATCGTCTCGCGGATCGGGACGGGTGTCTTGGAATGAAGACGGGCGTGGCAGTGTTACGGGAAGAACCACCGTTGAGAACGTCACCATCTACGGAGTCCCCGTGTCGCTGCCACCCCTGGTCGAGCCAGCTGCTGAGCTCACCGTTGACGAGGTTCGTCGGTACTCCCGCCACCTGATCATCCCCGATGTCGGGATGGACGGCCAGAAGCGCCTGAAGAACGCCAAGGTGCTGGCCGTGGGCGCGGGCGGCCTCGGCTCGCCCGCCCTCATGTACCTGGCCGCGGCCGGCGTCGGCACGCTGGGCATCGTGGAGTTCGACGAGGTCGACGAGTCGAACCTGCAGCGTCAGATCATCCACAGCCAGGCGGACATCGGCCGTTCCAAGGCCGAGTCGGCCCGCGACAGCGTGCTGGGCATCAACCCGTACGTGAACGTGGTCCTCCACGAAGAGCGGCTCGAAGCCGAGAACGTGATGGAGATCTTCAGCCAGTACGACCTCATTGTCGACGGCACGGACAACTTCGCCACGCGCTACCTCGTCAACGACGCCTGCGTACTGCTGAACAAGCCGTACGTGTGGGGCTCGATCTACCGCTTCGACGGCCAGGCCTCGGTCTTCTGGTCCGAGCACGGGCCGTGCTACCGCTGCCTGTACCCGGAGCCCCCGCCGCCGGGCATGGTCCCGAGCTGCGCCGAGGGCGGCGTACTGGGCGTGCTCTGCGCGTCCATCGGGTCCATCCAGGTCAACGAGGCGATCAAGCTCCTCGCGGGCATCGGCGAGCCGCTGGTCGGCCGCCTGATGATCTACGACGCCCTGGAGATGCAGTACCGCCAGGTCAAGGTCCGCAAGGACCCCGACTGCGCGGTCTGCGGCGAGAACCCGACCGTCACGGAGCTCATCGACTACGAGGCCTTCTGCGGCGTCGTGTCGGAGGAGGCCCAGGAGGCGGCCGCCGGCTCGACGATCACTCCCAAGCAGCTCAAGGAGTGGATCGACGACGGCGAGAACATCGAGATCATCGACGTCCGCGAGATCAACGAGTACGAGATCGTCTCGATCCCCGGCGCGAAGCTGATCCCCAAGGGCGAGTTCCTGATGGGCACCGCCCTCCAGGACCTCCCGCAGGACAAGCGGATCGTCTTGCACTGCAAGACGGGTGTCCGCAGTGCGGAAGTCCTCGCGGTCCTGAAGGCGGCCGGCTTCGCGGACGCGGTCCACGTCGGCGGCGGCGTAATCGGCTGGGTCCACCAGATCGAGCCGGACAAGCCGATCTACTAGCAGTCACCGAAGGGGCCGCACTCCGCAGGGAGTGCGGCCCCTTCGGCATGCCCGGGCGGGGCGGGGCGGGAGTCGGCCGGCAGGTCAGACGGGGGAGGTGGTCGGGGGCGCGGTCGGGTTCGGCTTCGCGGTGCAGACGGTCCCGGCGGCGGGCTTCTTCCCGTCCAGCAGGTACGCGTTCACCGCGTCCTGCACACAGGTGTCGCCGCTGTTGTACGCGCCGTGCCCCTCGCCCTTGTACGTGAGCTCGATGCCGACGCCGGGGCCGAGCCGCTCGACCATGCGGCGGGCGCCCTCGTACGGGGTGGCCGGGTCGCCGGTGTTGCCGATCACGAGGATCGGAGCGGATCCGGGAGCGGACACATCTGGTGTCTCCGAGGCGCCCGCGACGGGCCAGTCGGTGCAGCTCAGCATCGCCCAGCCGAGGAAGTCGCCGAAGACGGGCGAGGCCGCGCGGAAGTCCGGCAGCTTGGCCTTGGTCTGCGCCAGCGTGTACCGGTCCTTGGAGTCGGCGCAGTTGATGGCGGTGTTCGCGGCGCCGATGTTGCTGTAGTGCCCTTGCTGGTCGCGGCCGTTGAGCGCGTCGGACAGGGCGAGCAGCAGCTGGCCCTGCCCGCCGTCGGCCTCGTCGAGGCCCTGCTCCAGCAGCGGCCACAGCTCCTGCGAGTACAGGGCCTGCGCGATGCCGTTGGTCGCCTGGCTCTCGGTGAGCTGCCGGTCGCCGATGCCCGCGATGGGCTTGGCCGCCAGGTCCTTCTGGAGCTTGATGATGTTGGCCTCGATCTCCTTGGCGGTGCTGCCCTGGAGCTTGCACTCGTCGCCGCGGTCCACGCAGTCCTGGGCGAAGTTGCCGAGGGCGAGCTGGAAGCCCTGCGCCTGGCCGAGCGCGCCCTCCTCGGAGGTCTTGGTCGGGTCCACGACGGCGTCGAAGACGGCCCGCCCGACGTTCTTCGGGAAGAGGTGGGCGTAGACCCCGCCGAGCTCGGTCCCGTACGAGATGCCGAAGTAGTGCAGCTTCTCGTCGCCGAGGGCCTGGCGGATGCGGTCCAGGTCGCGGGCGGCGTTCTCGGTGCCGACGTGGGGCAGGAGCTTGGCGGAGTTCTTCTCGCAGGCCTTCTGGTAGGCCTTGATGTTGTCGACGAAGCCCTTCTCCTCCTGCGGGGTCGCGGGCGAGGAGTCCTGGGCGTAGTAGGCGTCGAGCTGCTTGTCGTCCTCGCAGCGGACGGGGGCGCTGCGGCCGACTCCGCGGGGGTCGAAGCTGACCAGGTCGTACCGGGCGCGCAGGGCCTCGTACTCCTTGGCGGCGCCGGGCAGGGTGGTGATGCCGGAGCCGCCGGGGCCGCCGAAGTTGAAGACGAGCGAGCCGATGCGGTTCTTCTGGTCGCGGGCCTTGGCGCGGATGAGGGCGATCGGGATGGTCTCGCCCTCGGGCTTCGCGTAGTCGAGGGGGACGTCGAGGGTGGCGCACTGCCAGTCCTTGGGCGGGGCCTGGCCGCCGCCCTCCAGGGGGGTGGGGGCCGGGCACTCGCCCCACTCGAGGGGCTTGGCCTCCTTGGCGCCGTCGGCCTGCGCCTTCTTCCCGTCGCCGTCGTCGGAGCAGCCGGTGGTGGCGAAGAGCGTGGTGGCCAGTGCGGCGGCGGCGGTGACCCGCCAGACGTTTCTCGGCATGCCCCCATCCTCGGCGCCCCCCGCCACCCCCGCCCCCGCGCTGACCCAAACGGGTCCCTCCGGTGCAGCCGGGAGCGTCAGGTGGTGGACAGGAGTTGTTGGGCGGCGGAGCGGCCCGTGGCTACGCAGGCGGCCACGCCGACGCCCTCGTACGCGGCTCCGCACAACGCCAGGCCGGGCAGCTTCGCGGCGGCCTCGCGGATGCGTGCGACCCGCTCGCGGTGGCCCACGCCGTACTGCGGCAGCCCCCGGTCCCAGCGCGTCACCCGCGCCGCCAGCGGCTCGCCCATCGCCCCGACCGCGTGGTGGAGTTCGGTGATCGCGGAGCGGATCAGGTGCCGGTCCGGGCGGGCCAGCAGCTGGTCCTCGCCGATCCGGCCGACGGACGCCCGCAGGACGAACGTGTCCGGGGCGGTCGCGGCCAGCCAGGCCCACTTGTTCGACAGGAAGGACGCCGCCTTCAGGGTGTGCCCGTCCACCGCCGGGACCAGGAAGCCGTTGCCCTCCGGGAGGAAGTGCGCCTGGGAGCGGGAGAACGCCATCGTGATCACCGCCGTCGACGCGTGCGGGATCGCCGAGAGGTCGGCCTCCGCCAGCGGCGAGTGCGGCCGCAGCAGCTCCGCCGCCGCGAAGGCCGGCAGGGCCAGGATCACCGCGTCGGCCTCCATGGTCAGCGGGCCGTCGCCCGTCATGGCCTGCACCCGCCACCGGTCGCCCGCGATCCGGTGGAGCGAGCGGGCCGTCGTACCCGTGAGGATCCGCGCCCCGCAGGCCTCCGCGACGGCCTGCGGGAAGCGGCCCGTGCCGCCGGCCACGCCCTGGACGGCCACGGCCGCCGACCGCGGCGCGCCCGCCGCCTTCATCCGGCGCAGCGCGGGCAGCAGCGGCCCGCCCTGCGCCGCCAGCGCCGCGATCCGCGGCATCGCCGCGCGCAGCGAGAGCCGTTCGGCGCGCCCGGCGTAGACCCCGCCCAGTACGGGCTCGACGAGCCGGTCCACGGCCTCCTGGCCGAAGCGGGCCGCGAGGTAGTCGGTCACCGAGCAGTCCTCGGTCAGCGGGGCCGCCGCGAGGGTCTCCTCCGCGCACATCCGCGCCACGCCCTCGGCGGAGAGCAGCCCGGTCCCGGTCAGTGCCGCGGGGTCGGTGGGGACGCCCATGACGTGTCCGGCGGGCAGCGGGCGCAGCGCGCCGTTGGTCCAGACGGTGGTCGGCGCCGTCGCCGGGTCGCACAGCGCGTCGCCCAGCCCGACGGCCGCGGCCAGCTCCACAGCCTCCGGCCGCAGCGCCATCAGGGACTCCGCGCCCTCGTCCACGGTGATTCCGGCGATGGTGCCGGTGCGCAGCTTGCCGCCGACCTTGGTGTGGCTCTCCAGCACGGTGACATCCGCCTGGCCGCGCAGCTGCCACGCGGCGGCCAGCCCGCTGATGCCGCCACCGATGACGATCACTGAACGCATTGTCTTCTCCCGCGAACGGTATGTTCCCCTATGAAACATATGGGGCTTTCGGGTGTCAGCGCCTCATGCTTTCGGCCAGAGCCCTCACCTCGTCCTGGTACGGGAAGCTGCCCGGCTCGTACGCGCAGTACGGGTCCGCCTCCAGCACGTCCCGCGTGAAGCCGTACGCCCGCGAGCGCGAACCCCCGCACACCGTCTTGTACTCGCACGCCCCGCACTTCCCGCGCAGCAGCGACGGGTCCCGCAGCCGCGTGAACAGCTCCGACTCCCGGTAGATCTCCGTCAGCGGCCGCGTCTTCACGTTGCCGCCCGACACCGGCAGGAAGCCGCTCGGGTGCACCTCGCCGGTGTGCGAGATGAAGACGAAACCGCGCCCCGAGGACACGTCCATCGGCGGGCGCCGCACCGCCCGCCGCTCCCCGCCGCCCAGCCCCAGCGCGGCGGCGCGGGCCGACAGGCGCTCGTACAGCGGCCCCAGTTCCGGCCGCTCCCCGCGCGCGTCGAGGACGGTGCGCTGGAGCGCGACCCGCCGGAAGTGGTGGCCCTCGGTGGTCTTGGTGGCCATCACGGCGCCGCAGTCGTAGAGGAAGTGCAGGACGTCCTCGATCTCCCCGGGCGTCAGGGAGTCCAGCTGCTCGCCGCGGCCCGTCGGGACCAGGACGAAGCCGGACCAGAGCATCGCGCCCTCGCGCCGCACCAGCGCCGCGATGTCGGCCAGGTCCTCCAGGCTGTCGCGGGAGACCGTGGTGTTGATCTGCACCTTGAGCCCGAGCTCGCGGGCCGCCCGCCAGCCGTCCAGGGTCCAGTCGTAGACCCCGGGCACCCCGCGGAAGGCGTCGTGCCGTTCGGCGGTCGAGCCGTCCAGGGACAGGGACAGGGCCACGGCTCCCGCGTCGCGCACCGCGACGAGGTTCTCGCGGGTGAGCGTCGGAGTACCGGAGGGGGAGACCGCGACGCGCAGGCCCAGGGAGGTCCCGTACGCGATCAGTCCGGTGAGGTCGGCGCGCTGGAAGGGGTCCCCGCCGGTGATCACGAACAGCGGGCTCGGCCGGCCGAAGGCGGCGATCTGGTCCATCACGCGGCGGGCGCCGTCCCCGTCGAGCTCCTGCGGGTGGCGGGCGGTCTGCGCCTCGGCCCGGCAGTGCAGACAGGCCAGCGGGCAGGCCCGGGTGGCCTCCCAGATGACGATGAACGGCCGTTCGGAGACGGCGTGCCGGGGCCGGCGCACGACGCTGGGCGGCTTCACGACACCCGCTCCCAGCCGCGCTTGCTCGGGCGGTTGGCCAGCTGCTTCGGATCCCGCCGCCGGTAGACCACGTACGGCCGCACCAGGTACGCCAGCGGAGCCGAGAACATGTGCACCAGGCGCGAGTAGGGGATCAGTGCGAACAGCGTGAAGCCGAACACGATGTGCAGCTTGAAGGCGAGCGGGGCGCCCGCCATCAGGTGGTAGTCCGGGCTGAGGGCGAACAGGCTGCGGAACCAGACCGAGATGCCCTCGCGGTAGTTGTAGCCGTCCGTCTGCCCGGTGGAGTTGAGGATCGTGGCCGTCAGGCCGAGGACCATCGCGCCGAGCAGGACCGTGTACATCAGGTGGTCGCCCTTGAGCGTCGCCTTGCGCACGGCCGGGACCGTGAAGCGCCGGTAGACCAGGATCCCGATGCCGGCGGCCGCCGCGACACCCGCGACCGCTCCGGTGGAGACGGCCAGCAGGTGGTAGGCGTGGTCGCTCAGGCCCACCGCGTCGGTCCAGCTCATCGGGATCAGCAGACCCACGACGTGGCCCAGCACCACGAACAGCATGCCGAAGTGGAACAGCGGCGAGCCGATGCGCAGCAGCCGCGACTCGTGCAGCTGCGAGGAGCGGGTGGTCCAGCCGAACCGGTCGTACCGGGCCCGCCAGACCGTGCCCGCGATCAGCACGGCGACGCAGACGTACGGGAGCACGCCCCACAGGAGGAGGTCCATCAGGCCGTCTGCCTTTCCGCGGTGGTGGGCCAGGGGAGGTCGGTGGGCCGGCCCGCGGGCACGCCCACGGGCAGGTCGGCGGGCATGTCGATGCCAGGGCCGAAGGGTTCGAGCGGGGAGCCCGCGCCCACCAGCTCCTGCGGCGGCCCGTTCCTCGCGAGCGCCTTCGCCTCGGCCTTGGTCTCGGGGGACGGGCCCGGCAGGGTCGCGCAGACCGCCTCCAGGACCCGGGCGTACGGGGACCGGGACTCGGCCAGCGCGAGCCGCAGCAGCTCCAGCCCGGCCCGGTGCTCCTGGAGCAGCTCGGTCCCGGCCTGCTCGCGCAGCGCGGCGAACTCCAGGGCCACCGGCAGGAAGTCGGGCAGCTCCTCGCCCGCGAACTCCAGCCCGAAGTCCCGGTAGATCCGCTTCAGCCGGACCAGCGACAGGCCGCGGCGGCGGGTGTCGCCGTCCACCCACCAGGTGAGGTAGAGGCAGCGCCGGTTGCGGGTGTCGAAGGTCGAGGTGTATTCGGCGCACAGCTCGATCGGGCCCAGGGACGCGGCGTGGTCGAGGAACGAGCCGAGCAGCGCGGCCGGTTCGGCGGCCGCCCCGGCGAGGGCCGCACGGAGCCGCGGGAGTTCGTCGTGGAAGTGGTCGCCGGGGTACTGCAGCGCGCAGCCCGCGACCAGGCGCACCAGGGCATCGGAGGACTGGGGGGACCGGGTGCTCACGAACTCCTCCTGGTGGGGCTGAGGTTGAGCATCACGCGCGGCTCGCCCACCGCCCCGACGGGGCATTCGGCGTCCAGCGGATGCGTGTCGGCGAGCGCCTCGGCATCGGCGCGGGCGGCGCTGGGGACCACGAACCGGTCCTCGATCTTGGCGATCGCGAGCAGCCGGAACATGTCCTCCATCTCGACGCCGGTCAGCCCGACCGCCGTGGCGATCGACTCGTCCCGCTGCCCGCCGAGGTTGATCCCGCGCATGTAGGCGCGCATCGCGGCCATCCGGCGCAGCACCGCCTCGACGGCGTAGGTGTCGCCGGCCGTGAGGATCGCCGCGAGGTACTCCACGGGGATGCGCAGGGCGTCGATGGCGCCGAACAGGTTGCCCGCGTCCTCGCCGTCGCTGCCGGTCGCGGCCACCGCCTCGACGACGGGCGAGAGCGGGGGCACGTACCAGACCATCGGCATGGTCCGGTACTCCGGGTGCAGGGGCAGGGCGACCTGGTAGGTGGCGATCAGGTCGTAGACGGGGGAGTTCTGCGCGGCCTCGATCCACTCGTGGGTGAGGCCGGCGCTCTTCGCGGCGGCGACCACGGCCGGGTCGTGCGGGTCGAGGAAGCACTCCACCTGCGCGGGGTAGAGGTCGTGCTCGTCCTCCACGGCCGCGGCCTCGGCGACCTTGTCGGCGTCGTACAGCATCACGCCGAGGTAGCGCATGCGGCCCACGCAGGTCTCCGAGCACACCGTCGGCATGCCGACCTCGATGCGCGGGAAGCAGAAGGTGCACTTCTCGGCCTTGCCGGTCTGGTGGTTGAAGTACACCTTCTTGTACGGGCATCCGGTCACGCACATGCGCCAGCCGCGGCACCGGTCCTGGTCGACGAGGACGATGCCGTCCTCCTCGCGCTTGTACATGGCGCCGGACGGGCAGGACGAGACGCAGGCCGGGTTCAGGCAGTGCTCGCAGACCCGGGGGAGGTAGAACATGAAGCTCTGCTCGAACTCGAAGCGGATCTTCTCGCCCACCTCGTCGCGGATCTTCTCCACGATCGGGTCCTTCGGCGCGTGCGCGGGGGCGCCGCCGAGGTTGTCGTCCCAGTTCGGGCCCCACTGGATCGTGTCGATCGGCTCGCCGGTGACCTGGGAGACGGGCCGCGCGGTGGGCAGGTCGTCGCCCGCCGGGGCCTCGGTGAGGTTCTTGTACTCGTAGGTCCAGGGCTGGTAGTAGTCGTCGATCTCCGGCAGGTGCGGGTTGGCGAAGATCTCGCCGAGCTTGCGCAGCCGGCCGCCCGCCTTCAGGCGCAGCCGCCCGGACAGGGTGCGCTCCCAGCCGCCCTTCCACTTCTCCTGGTCCTCCCAGCGGCGCGGGTAGCCCTGGCCGGGGAGGGTCTCGACGTTGTTGAACCAGACGTACTCGGTGCCCTGCCGGTTGGTCCACGCCTGCTTGCAGGTGACCGAGCAGGTGTGGCAGCCGATGCACTTGTCGAGGTTCATGACCATCGCGATCTGTGCCATGACGCGCATCTGTCAGTACTCCACCTTCTGGTCGCGGCGGCGGATGACCGTCACCTCGTCACGCTGGTTGCCGGTCGGGCCGAGGTAGTTGAAGGCCCAGGTCAGCTGGGCGTAGCCGCCGATGAGGTGGGTGGGCTTGAGCATCACCCGGGTCAGCGAGTTGTGGATGCCGCCGCGTCGGCCGGTCTTCTCGGTCTTGGGGACGCCGACCGTCCGCTCCTGCGCGTGGTTCATGTAGACGGTGCCGGGCGGCATCTTGTGGGAGACGATCGCGCGGGCGGTGACCACGCCGTTGCGGTTGACCGCCTCGATCCAGTCGTTGTCCGCGACCCCGATCGCCTCGGCGTCCTGCGGGGACATCCACACCGTCTGGCCGCCGCGGCCCAGCGTCATCATGTAGAGGTTGTCCTGGTACTGGCTGTGGATCGCCCACTTGTTGTGCGGGGTCAGGTAGCGCACGGCCACCGACTTCGCCTTCTCGTCGACGGTGCCGAGCTCGGGCTCCCCGTACAGGGTGTGCATGTTCAGCGGCGGCTTGTAGACGGGCAGCGATTCGCCGACCTCGTGCAGCCAGTCGTGGTCGATGAAGAAGTGCTGGCGGCCGGTGAGGGTGTGCCAGGGCTTGAGGTGCTCGGTGTTGACGGTGAAGGCCGTGTACCGGCGCCCGCCGGCCTCCGACCCGGACCACTCGGGCGAGGTGATCACCGGGACGGGCCGGGCCTGGGTGTCGGCGAAGGTGATCCGCTTGCCCTCGGCCTCGGCGGCCAGGTGGGCCATGTGCGTGCCGACCTGCTTCTCCAGGGTCTCGAAGCCCTGGGTGGCCAGGCGCCCGTTCGAGGTGCCCGAGAGGGAGAGGATCGCCTCGCAGGCCCGCTGCGCGGTGTCCAGGCGCGGGCGGCCGTCGGCGGCCCCGCCGCGGACCAGGCCGTTCTTCTCGCCGAGGTACGCGACCTCCTCGGCCACGTCGAAGGTGATCGCCTTCGTGGTCACGCCGAGCCGGTCGACCAGCGGGCCGAGCGCGGCGAACTTCTCGCCGACCGCCCCGTAGTCGCGCTCGACGACGGTCAGGTTGTACATGGTCCGGCCCGGTACGGGTTCGCACTCGCCCTTGGACCAGTCCAGCGCGACCCCGCCGGGCTGGGCCATCTCGCCGCCCGGGGTGTCGTGCTGGAGGGCGGTCGCCACCAGGTCCCGGCGGACGCCCAGGTGGGTCCGGGCGAGCTCGCCGAAGCGCTCGGCCAGGCCGCGGAAGGCGTCGTAGTCGGAGCGGGCCTGCCAGGGCGGGTCCACGGCCGGGGTGAAGGCGTGCAGGAAGGGGTGCATGTCCGTGGAGGACAGGTCGTGCTTCTCGTACCAGGTCGCCGCGGGGAAGACCACGTCGGACAGGAGCGTCGTGGACGTCATCCGGAAGTCCATGGTCATGAGGAGGTCCAGCTTCCCCTCGACGTCCTCCGCGCGGTAGGTGACGTCCTTGGGTGTGCAGCGCGGGCCGTCCTCGGGGAGGTTGGAGTGCGTGCCGAGGAGGTGCTTGAGGAAGTACTCGTTGCCCTTGGAGCTGGATCCGAGCAGGTTGGCCCGCCACACGTTGAGCACGCGCGGCCAGTTGCGCGGGGCGTCCGGGTCCTCGCCGGCGAAGCCGAGGGTGCCGTCCTTGAGCTGCTGAATCGTTTCGGCAACGGGGTCGGCGGCCTCGCCCAGCTCGAGGGGGTTGCGGTCGAAGGTCGGGTAGGACGGCATCCAGCCCATCCGGGCGCTCGCGGCCAGGCAGTCGGAGCCGGTCATGCCCTCGAAGCTGCCCGTGCCCAGCGGGGAGGCCAGCGCCTCGGCGGGCAGGGTGTCGTAGCGCCACTGGTCGGTGTGCAGGTAGAACCAGGCGGCGCCGATCATCTGGCGCGGCGGGCGCGACCAGTCGGAGGCTGCGGCCAGGGTGGCCCAGCCGGTCACCGGGCGGCACTTCTCCTGGCCGACGTAGTGGCCCCAGCCGCCGCCGTTGCGGCCCTGGCAGCCGGTGAGGGTGAGCAGGGCGAGGAAGGAGCGGTAGATGGTCTCGGAGTGGAACCAGTGGTTCGTGCCCGCGCCCATCAGGATCATGCAGCGGCCCTGCGACTGCTCGGCGGTCTGCGCGAACTCCCGCGCCACCCGGGCGGCCTGGGCCGCCGGCACCGAGGTCAGCGACTCCTGCCAGCCGGGGGTACCGGGCTGGCTGGCGTCCTCGTAGCCCGTGGGCCACTCGCCGGGCAGGCCCGCGCGGCCGACCCCGTACTGGGCGAGCATCAGGTCGAAGACGGTGGTGACCAGCCTGTCCCCGAGGCGGCGGACCGGAACCCCGCGGCGGACCGTGCCCCCGCGCTCGTCGTCCTCGAAGCGCGGGAGGACGATCTCGGCGCTCTCGCCCTCCCCGATCAGGGACAGCCGGGGCACGGTGTCGCCGAGGTCCAGGTTCCACTCGGGGGTCTCGTTCTTGCCCCAGCGGTGTCCGAGGGTGCCGTTCGGGACGACGGGCTCACCGGTGGCGTCGTCGACGAGCACGGTCTTCCAGTCGGCGTTCTCCGTGTCCCGGCCCAGATCGGCGGCCGTCACGAACTTTCCGGGGACCAGGCCCTGTTCCGTTTCCCGCAGGGAGACCAGGAAAGGAAGGTCGGTGTACTTGCGGACGTAGTCGGCGAAGAAAGGGGTCTCGCGGTCGACGAAGAATTCCTTGAGGATCACGTGCCCCATGGCGAGGGCGAGCGCGCCGTCCGTACCGGGGTGCGGGTGCATCCATTCGTCGGCGAATTTCGTGTTGTCCGCGAAATCCGGGGAGACGGTGACGACCTTCTGCCCGCGGTAGCGGGCCTCGGCCATCCAGTGCGCGTCCGGGGTACGGGTGACGGGGACGTTGGAGCCCCACATCATCAGGTAGGCGGCGTCCCACCAGTCGCCCGACTCCGGCACGTCCGTCTGGTCGCCGAATACCTGCGGCGAGGCCACCGGCAGGTCCGCGTACCAGTCGTAGAACGACAGCATCGGCGCGCCGATGAGCGAGTGGAAGCGGGCGCCGGAGGCGTGCGAGGCCATCGACATGGCCGGGATCGGGGAGAAGCCGGCGACGCGGTCCGGCCCGTGCTCCTTGATCGTGTGCACGTGCGCGGCGGCCACGATCTCCGTGGCCTCCTCCCACGTCGCCCGCACCAGACCGCCCTTGCCGCGGGCCCGCTGGTAGGCGCGGCGCCGCTCGGGGTCGCCCTGGATGTCCGCCCAGGCCTCGACCGGGTCGCCCAGCCGCTCCTTCGCCTCGCGGTACATGCTCAGCAGTTCGCCGCGCACGTACGGGTAGCGCACGCGGGTGGGGGAGTAGGAGTACCAGGAGAAGGAGGCGCCGCGGGGGCAGCCGCGGGGCTCGTACTCGGGCCGGTCCGGGCCGACGGACGGGTAGTCGGTGGCCTGGGTCTCCCAGGTGATGATCCCGTCCTTGACGTACACCTTCCACCGGCACGAGCCGGTGCAGTTCACGCCGTGGGTCGAGTACACGACCTTGTCGTGGCTCCACCGGTCCCGGTAGAAGGCCTCCGCCGCGCGCCCGCCCGTGTGATGGACGGTACGCAGGTCCTCGGACACCTCGGCACGGGTGAAGAAGCTGCCCGCCCTGATGAGCGAATCGGCGGCGTCCTGATGTCCCTGACGCTCCTGCAAAGCGACCCTCCAGGCCGGAATGAATGGTGCGTATCGACGCTACGCCTGTGGAAAAGGCGAAAGCGGTGACAAAGGTCCCGTGCGGGCATGACCTCTTTCCGGTCTTTCGCAGGCCGAGGGTCTGCCACGCTGGAAGGACGTCAACTTCGGCGAAGAGGGCGGAAATTACGCGATGGAATTCCAATTAAGGGTCGGGTGCCCCGGGTGACTCAGGTGCGCAAATGGATACCGGACCAGCACGGAGCCTGGGCGATGCTCGCGGTCCCGTTCCTCGCGGGGACGTTCCTGGCGCCCCGGCCCGGCTGGGCGCACGCGGTGCTGTTCGCGGCCTGGCTGCTCGGGTACGCCGCGGTCTTCCACGCCCAGCAGTGGCTGCGGCTGCGGACGCGCGGGCTGCGGTCGGCGCGCCGGCACGCGCGGCCGGCGGTGGTCTTCGGCGCGGCCTTCGCGGCGGCCGGCGTCCCGCTGGCGGTGCTGCACCCCTGGCTGGTGGCGGCCGCGCTGCTCGCCGCGCCGTTCGTGGCGGTGAACACGTACTACGCCCGGCGCGGGCGGGAGCGGGCCCTGGTCAACGGCCTGGCGGCGGTGGTCCCGGCCTGCGGGATGCTGATGGTGGCGGCCGGCCTGGGCGGCCTCGGCCCGGCGGGGTCCTGGGAGCCGGCGGCGGCCTGCCTGCTGTACTTCGCGGGCACGGTCCCGTACGTGAAGACGATGATCCGCGAGCGGAACTCCCGGGCCTACCGGGTCGGCTCGGTGGCCTACCACGCCCTGGCCCTGGTGGCGGCCGCCTGCCTCTCCCCGTGGCTGGCCCTCCCCTTCACGGCCTACCTGACCCGAGCCGCCACCCTCCCGGGCCGAGCCCTCCGCGTCCCCGTGGTAGGCGCCATCGAACTGGCCTGCGCGTCTTCCCTCTTGCTGACCCTGTTACTGGCCTACTAGTCCGCCCCGCCGCGGTCGGGGGCTCCGCCCCCGAACCCCCGCGCCTCAAACGC